>JALSTJ010000165.1 GCA_026983815.1 Flavobacteriales bacterium | reverse complement strand
ATAAAAACGTAAATTGCCATAAGCATCATCACCAATTGTGCAATCAAACTTGCCCAAGCTGCTCCTTGAATATTCATCGGCTGAATAAATCCGTTGATACCGTAAACAAAAACAAAATCCAATAAAATATTAAGTAGCCCTCCCGTTATACTGATTAACATTGCCCACCAAGTATTTTGCAGTCCGCGAAAGATACCGAATAATGTAAAGGTTATCAAAGTAAATATCAACCCGAAAGCACGTATTCGATAATAATCGATACTGAGTTTTAATATTAAATTCTTTGCGCTGTAAAATCTGAAAATTTCTTCGGCAAAAAAATAGGTCAATCCTACCAAAAATATTCCCAAAAGCAAATTAAATATCAATACTTGTGGCACTAAACTAATCACCGATTTTAACCGATTTTGTCCGAGTTTTTGGGAAATAATGGTAGAGATGGCATTTTTGGTTTGTCCCAAAATCCAAAATAGCGCCGACATAAAAGAGCCCACCAAACCGACTGCTGCCAAACTTTCCGTAGGAAATTCTTTGATGTGCCCGATAATTGCCGTGTCGCTTATGGAAATTACCGGTTCAATAATTCCAGCTAAGATAGAAGGAACCGCTAAACGATTGATGGTTTTGAAAGAAACTTTTTGGGACATCTTAAAATTTGTCCCAAAAATAATATTTTTCTATTGATTTATTAGAAACGCCAACCGGTTTTTATTCCGAATTTTGGTTGTAATTCATCAAAATAATCTGTATTGGCAACTAAGATTCTGCTAAGTCCCCAATCCAGCTGAATAACAAATCCGGCTTTATTGGTCCACTTATAACCAATCGCAAAACCCACGCCTGCACCTGAATATCTACTCATTAAAGTATGATTGTTTTCCCAATGTTCATAATCACTCACTCTATAAGTTAGAAAAGCTTGTCCAAAAAAACCTTTACTCCCGTATGCTTCTGCTTTGGTAAAATATCCACGCCAGAAAGCTTCGGTATTAAATCTGGGAAATCCAATATTCCCTCCATTGCCAATACTCATAATGCCTCCCAACGACATCCAGTCATTATATATTCTTTCATATTCAATTTCCAAGGAAGGAAAAGTTAATAATTTTACAGCATCAATTTTTAGTTCGTTTTTCTTTTCAAATAAAGATTTATGCAGATTGGTTTTTTGTCCGAATAATAGTGTCGAAGAAAAAACAAACAAGATAAAAAATAATAAATTCTTTTTCATAAATATCTATTTTTTAATGGTTTGCGGTGGAAATTTAGCTAACAATTTTTGTATAGCTCTTTGAAATGCTTTGTAGTCGTTTCCGGATAAATCCAAATAGGTTTTTCCCGTCCATACCACTCTCTTGGTTTTTACATCGACAATATCCATATAAAAATTTCCTTCAATGGATTTATAAACCCTTCTGTGATAAGGAAAGTAATCGGGATAAACATCGATGCGTTTATGTAAATCGGTAAAAACATTTACGATAAAATCCGGGTGAGATGATTTGGAAAATCCTTTGGATAACAATTCTTTCGAAATAGCTTTTAGGATAAATTTTTTCTTGGAAACCGGTGCATTTAGATGATCGATTCCTTTTTTGAAAAAAGCAAACGTTTTGTATTGACTGAAATCCGTATTCTTGTCGTAATCAATTTTTGTTGATGAACACGATGAAAGTGAAATAAATATAACTGGTAGAAATAGATAGAATAATTTTTTCATATTTTGGAATTTATTTGTAATTATTACAAAAATCATTCCTTTATTTATCATATTTTGAATAAAATCCTGTTTTTATCCTATTTTTTCTCTTTTGTGGATAAAATCCATAATACTTTTTGAAATAATTTATCTGTTTAGAACTTACCGACGGCAAAGGTGAATTTCCTGTTTCCCAGAAAATTTTTGGATTGTCCGGATAAAAATATTTCAGATTGCCAATTTCCTTTTGTTGAAATCTTCCGGAATATCTTGAAACAGGATCTGTCCAAAAAATTTTTTCTGATAAATGCTTTTGGTGTTTAAAAAAATAAATATTAATACCAACCAAAAAAACACATATACTTCCTAAAATTAATTTTACCGAAATCTTTCTATAATAATAAGTGGCAAATAAAATTATTCCGAAAAAAACTATAAAATATCCATAAAATCTATTATTTGGATTTATAAACAAAAGCACTAAAAAATAAATCAAACCTAGAAAATATATGATTTTTAAAGCTTCTTTGATCTTACTTTTTCTCCATAAAAACGGAATGAGGATAAGAAAGAAAATCCACAGAACATGAAAAAACCCATGCATCATGTCATTTAATAACCATGTAAAAAAAGACTTTGCAATATTTTTATCAAAAGATAATGCAAGACTCTCCCTTCTTCCTAAAATATTCATAGTTTGTTTGAGAATTTTTGGGTATTTCCAATCCGGAGAAAAAAATTCCGAAAACCAATTAAAAGGATAGAACGGATAACCCGTGAGGATATAATTTTTTGAAATAAGAAGTATTCCGGTCAATAAAAACATAAAAATATACAGCTTAATCGATGAAATTTCACTGTTTTTATATATCAAAATCAAAGGTAGAAAAATTAATGGGAAAGCAGTTAATTTGATAAGTAATGCAAAAAAAACAAATACAATCAGTTGAAAAATTAAATATTTTTGAGGATTTTGATAATTGATGATGAAAAGAAAAAAAATGATTTGAGCTAAAATAAATACCGGCAAATCAGGAGAAGGAGCATTCAAAAAAAATAAATAAACAGGTATGAGTAATATTTGAAATCCCATAAATACCAACAGAAAATTATTATTTTTTTTCTTGGATAAATCTTGTAAATATTTTAATGAAAAAACGGAAAATATAAGTAGCAAAGCCCCATTTAAATCATTAAAGAACCTATTTCCAAAACTGAAGAAAGCTGCTTGAAGTATATGCCAACCTGAAAATTGTCCCAAAAAGGGATGCAAATTAATCAGACCGGGGACAAAGCCATATTTGCCCGCCCATTTAATAGTTTGCACATAATAAGTTTCGTTATCTCGAAGGATTGGCATCAAAGATGAAATAAACAAAGTATTGATTATCAATAATATAATGAAAAGAAAAAAACTATTGTTCTTAAAAATATCTAAACAAGAATAATGAATATTATTGTTTAAAAGAAAATAAATTGAAAGGATACCAAAAAATGTAAGAATGATAAGGACAATAGACGACGCAACTCCAATAAAATAAGAAGCAATCCATGCTAATAATAAATAAAAAAACAGAGCATTGATAAAGTCAAATAAAATATTATCCCTATTGGACCCAAGTAAATGGGAAATTTGATTGCCTATTCCCAAGGTAAAAAGCAATAAAATCATCCAATAAAATAATATCAATAACATTTATAAACAAGTTTGACTAATATCTTTGATTTGATTATCCAAAACCAAAATTTCTTTGGGTTTTGCATGTAAATTATAATGAGAACTCATAGAAAATCCGTATGCGCCGGCATTCTTAATTGCTAAAATATCCTGTGGTTTGATTTCAGAAATTTGACGATCATAAGCTAATGTATCTTCTTCACACAATTGCCCGACAATATCATAAGTTTCCAATTTTCCATTGGGATTGGAAAGATTGACAATTTCATGATAAGCATCGTAATACATTGGTCGAATCAAATGATGAAAACCGGAATTAACACCTGCAAATTTCTTTTGATACCCTTGTTTTAACCCATTTACTTTTACCAATAAATATCCTGCTTCACTTACCAAATATTTTCCGGGCTCAAAATGAATGGTCAAATTTCTCGGAATATCGTTTAAACGACTTTTGATAAAATGCGCATAAGCATTTAAATCAATCGAATTATCGTTTTTTTGGTACTTTACTTTAAATCCGCTTCCCAAATCTAAATATTTTACATCGGGGAATTTAGGTAATAAATCAAAAAGAACATCTGCCGAATAAGCCAGATCTTCCCAAGTTTTTACATCCGAACCGGTGTGAATATGCAAACTTTCAACCCTAAGTTTTCCTTTAATCTTTTGGAGAATGATATCCAAGTCAGTTAAAGGGATTCCAAATTTTGAATTTTGATGTGCCGTAGCTATTTTTTGGTTTCCTTCGATAGAATATGCTGGATTTATTCTTAAACCGATTGAAAGTTTAGGATAATTTTTCAGCAAATAATCTAAAATATATAATTCACCCGCATGTAGATGAATATTTTGGGCTATAGCAAAATCGATTTCGTCAAAATCAGGAAAACTAGGAGTAAAAATAATATCTTCAGGATGAAATCCAATATCCAATGCTCTCTGTATTTCACCAGTGGAAACGGCATCAATTTTGGCACCGTTTTTTTTCAAAATTTTTAAAATCTCCGGATTTTCATTGGCTTTCATTGCATAATGAATGACATGAGGAAAATCCTGAAAATGCTTTTGTAAATTTTTAAACTTTTGTTGAATTAAATTTCCATCATACACATAAATAGGTGTGCCGAATTTCTGACTGATATTTAATAAATCTGAAGAACTTATCATCTGTAAATCATTAACTAATTATCACTGTTTCCATTTGTTGAAGAGCATCTTCAATTAAATTATATTCATTGAGTTTTGCATACTGTTCATTGGTATATTTCAAATCGGCTTTTGTTTCAGGCGATTTGGGCGTGAATAAACTACAAGCATCGTCATGTGGCAATATAGAAATTTCATAAGTTCCTATCTCACGGGCTTTTTTTATTATAAATTTTTTATCAAGGGCTACCAATGGTCTTATAATTATATTTTTAATTCCTTCTTCGGTTGCCCGCATATTTTCCAAAGTTTGAGAAGCCACTTGTCCCAATGAATCACCGGTAATAAGTGCTTTTGCTTTTTGTTCGGCAGCTATTCGTTCCCCGATTTTCAGCATAATTCTCCTGAGTAAAATCAAACGTAATCGTGAATCGGTGTTTTGAGCAATAGCTTGCTGAATTTTTAGAACCGGAATTAAATATAATTTTATTTCGCCTTGAAAATCCGTAAGTTGTTTGACAATTTTTTTAACTTTTTCAATAGATTCAGGTGATGTTTTGGGCACCGAATGAAAATGAGCTGCCGTGATATGTAAACCTCTATTCATTGCCATAAAGGTTGCCACCGGCGAATCAATACCACCGGACAACATCGCAATAGCTTTTCCGGATGTTCCTACAGGCAAACCACCGATGCCGGGAATAATTTTACTGTAGATAATGGTATATTTTCCCCGAACTTTGATATATAGTTTTAAGTCAGGATGTGTTAGATCAACTCTCTTTTGGAAAGTATCGTGAATAGCGCTTCCCACTTCTCTGCCGATATCCAGTGAACTAAAATCAACTGACTTATTGATTCTTTTAGCAATTACGGCAAAAGAATCAAATTCTTCTTGATAATTCTTAATATGTTGTAGAGAAGCTGAAATGATTTCTTCAAGTGTAATTCCTGCCACATCAGCTATATAGATACCTGTAATTCCAGGTGTTTTTTTGAGAATTTCAATAATATGATATAAAAAATCACGAGGAATCTCTTTAATAATTTCTATAAAAAAAGATCCCCCGTGTGATTTTTCAAATTTTATAAATTCGGAAAAAGGTTTTAATTTTCTTTTGAGATTTCTAATCAATTGTTTGATAAAAATCTTTTGATTTTTACCTTTAAGATAAATCTCTTCAAAATTTATAATAAGAATTTGTCTGGTCATAATTTTGTATTCGAAGATACAAAATTACGATTTATTTTACTTTTTCCAACCAACTGTCTTTAATAAAACCTTCTTCTTTGAGTTCTTGCAATTCAGTAGCATCAAATTGATCAAGAATTCTCTTCATCAACCAAGGTTTGTTTTTTCTTGCATAAACCCAATAGTATAATTCCCCCATTTTAGATTTGGGTTGAAACCATTTTCCTTTTGGATTTACTTTTCTGTTATAACGGAATTTTTTCCATTTGGAAATACGAGTAGGTACATCGTCACGTTTTCTCCAAGGACGTTCTTCACCAAATCTTTGTTTCCAAACTCTTTCAATTTCTTTTTGAGTAGATTTGGGTAAGATATCTTTTTTAGGCAAGATATACATATTAAAACGCGTGATATAACCACCTTTTCTAGGGTTTGGATCTTCTCTCAAATCACGAATAAATTTCAAAGCAACATCTTTGGGTTTTTTACTATGAAATGTAAAATCCACACCGATTTCTTTAATTTTTTTAATTAAATCTCTTTTTTTGCTTCGTTTTACTCCTACTAAATAAGTTCCCAAACCTTTTCCTTTGTATTTAAAACGGTGATTAACCTGGATTCTCACTCCTTCGTCAATTGCTTCTTTAAGCAGTTTGAGCCATTGCTCATTAATTCTTTCTGAATAAGTTTTTGTTCGCATAATTATTAGTTTTTGTGTGTAAAAATTAAATTCATAATTGATACCATCTAGTATTCTGATAATAAATCTCTTTCTATTTCTTCAAAATCGATAATATCCAAAGCTTCTTCCTCCGTGGGAGCTATTGAAACATAGTCCGGAAGGTTTTCAAAATCCTGTTTGGTCCAAAAAACCAAGGATTTATTTTTTTTAAATTGCTTTATTTGTGATTGATAATTGACAATAATCTGAACTAATTCTTCATCTTCAATATATTCCGGAAAGACTCTGATAATAAAATGCTTAACCGGATTTTTTCTGCTAATTCTTTGGATAAAATCCTCTAATTGTTGTTTGTTTTTTGGTAAAAACACCTCATATTTAATCCTCATCTTTCTATATTTCTTACCGCATTTAATATGCAAAGGTATAATTTTTTTTTTAAAAACAAAAATTATTTAACATTATAACGTAATATTTAATGCATTATTTTATAAATTAACTCATTTATTATATCTTTATAACTCATGCTTCCGTTTTTTACTCCTTTACTTCTTAAATCTGCTAGTTCCAAATATCCCATAATACGGGTAAGTTTTTTCATGGGATACAATCTAGCACCTGTTTCATATTCAGTTATAAAATATGGGTTTACACCCAACGCCTTTGCTGCGGAAAATTTGGTCTTATCTACCAGGGTATGATAAACAAATAAATCTCTAAAAAATTTATATAACACCGGTAAAATGGCAGGCAAAGGATATTCCTTCGGATTAGAAATAAAATAATTGATAATTTTCTGTGCTTTTGTATAATTTCCTTGTGCAATAGCCGATTTTAGTTCAAAACTGTTGTAATCTTTGCTTATTCCAATATTTTGTTCAATAATTTCTGGCGTAATCGCACTTCCTTCAGGTAAAAGTATTTCCAATTTTTTTAGTTCATTAAAAATTTTAGATAAATCCGTACCCAAATATTCCAGTAGCATTTGGGACGATTTTACATCAATTGGATAACCCATTTCCTTACAGGTTTGTTGTATCCACTGCAACACATCGCTTTCATACATTCTCTTGGCTTCAAACCAAACGCCTTTCTCCTTGATCAATTTAAACACTTTTTTCCTTCCATCAGGTTTTTTGTGCTTATAACTAAAAACCAACAAAGTTTGACCCGAAGGATTTTTTAAATATTCTTCCAAAACTTCATAATCGGATTGCTTTTTAAACAAATGTTGTGCTTCTTTGACCAAAATAACCAATTTTTCCCCCATCATCGGAAATCTACCCGCTTGCATAATTATATCTTCCATTTTGGCATCCAAACCGTAAAAAACCATTTGATCAAATGATTTTGCATCTTCGGGAAGAAATTCATTTTCTATAAAATCTGTAATTCTATCAATAAAAAAAGATACCTCACCACTAAAAAAATAAACCGGTTTCGTGTTACCTTTTTTTAAATCACTTATAATTTTTTGTGCTTGATCCATACTTATCTATCCGAATATTTATACATTCCAAAGAGTTTTTATACTTTTGCAATATGCAAAAACTAAATTTCCCTGAATATACTTTTCAATACAAAAATAAGGAAAATAAAACATATATTTTTGATATCATACGCAAGAAATATGTCTTATTAACTCCAGAGGAATTTGTAAGACAAAATTTTATACATTATATAGTATATGAAAAAAAATATTCAAGTGAATTAATTGCGATAGAAAAACAGTTGATTATCAATCAAAACAAACGTCGGTTTGATGTGGTAATTTTTGACAGTCAATTGAAACCATATATATTAGTCGAATGCAAAGCTCCGGAGGTATCCATAAATCAAAACACATTTGACCAAGCCAATCAATACAATTGGGTACTAAAAGCACCTTATTTGGTTTTAACCAATGGATTGAGACATTATATTTGTAAAATTGATTTTGACCAAAACAAATATGAATTTTTAAAAGATATTCCTACAAAAAAATGAACAAAACCGCTGTTGTTATATTGAATTGGAACGGAAAAAAACTATTGAAAAAGTTTATTCCTTCGGTAGTAAAACATACAAAAAATGCCGAAATATGGGTAATTGATAATGCCTCCACCGATGATTCCGTCCAATTTTTACAAGCAAACTATCCCGAAATCAAACAGGTTCATTTAGATAAAAATTACGGATTTGCCGGCGGGTATAACAAAGGTTTGAAATCTATCGTTGCAGATAATTATGTGCTGCTGAATTCCGATGTGGAAGTTACAGAAAATTGGTTAGAACCTCTGATAAACGCCCTTGACAATGATACACAAACGGCTGTGACTCAACCAAAAATCAAAGATTATAAAAACAAAAAAATGTTTGAATATGCCGGAGCTGCCGGGGGGTTTTTGGATTTTTTCGGTTATCCTTATTGCGACGGAAGAATTTTGTTTTCAGTAGCAGAAGATACCGGACAATACGAAAAAGAAAAAGAAATTTTCTGGGCTTCGGGAGCTTGTTTTGCCGTTAAAAAAGATATTTTTGAACAAATGAAAGGATTTGATGAAAGTTATTTTGCCCATCAAGAAGAAATTGACTTGTGTTGGCGTATAAAAAATAACGGGTATAAAATCAAATATATCCCCTCCTCTACCGTTTTTCATCTGGGTGGCGCAAGTTTGGATTCACAAAGTCCTTTTAAAACCTATCTCAATTTTCGCAACAATCTAATGACTTTATTGAAAAACCTTCCCAAAACATATATTTTTCCGGTTATTTTTATCCGTTTGATTTTAGACGGATTAGCCGGAGTTGTGTTTGTTTTTCAAGGAAAACCTCGTCATACTTGGGCAGTTATAAAAGCACATTTCGGGTTTTATAAAAGGATACCTTCGATTTGGAAAAAACGGCAAAAAAATCATTTATCAAAATATTATAATCGATTTTCGATTTTTTTTAAATAACTTAATTTTCGCAATAAAAATAAAACAAATAATTTGTGTTAAAGAAAAATTAATTTTTGTAAACCATAATTTTTTTTATTTTTGAATAAAACTAAAAAATTAAAAAATGAAACTAAAAATCTTGATATTAATTGCAGGAATAACACTCATATCTTGCCAAGAAAAAAACAAAACGGAGCAATCTATGAAAACCGAAACAACTACTACCGAAAACCCGTTATTACAAGAATGGAATACTCCATTTGGCACTCCTCCCTTTGACAAAATAAAAAATAAAGATTATTTGCCCGCATTTGAATTTGCTATTAAAGAACATAATCAAGAAATCCAAAAAATCATCAACAATCCGGAAAAACCAAGCTTTAAAAACACTGTGGAAGCACTGGAAAAAAGTGGAGCAACTCTTAGAAAAATCAGTAATGTTTTTTATGCCTTGGAAGCCGCCAATACCAATGATACCATCAAGGAAACCGCTAAAAAAATAGCACCCGAATTGGCAGCACATTATGATAATATTTCTATGAATCCCAAACTATTTAAACGGGTTAATGAAGTTTATCAACAAAAAGACCAACTCAACTTGACCAACGAACAAAAAAAATTATTGGAAGAAAAATATAAAATGTTTGTTCGTTCGGGTATAGCCTTACACGAAGAAAAACAAAAACGGGTCAAAGCAATCAATAAAGAATTGGCGGCATTACAACAACAATTCAACGACAATCTACTGGCAGAAACCAATGACTTTGACCTTTATGTTACCAATGAAAAAGACTTGGGTAATATGCCGGAAAATATCAAGCAAGCCGCCCGAGAAGAAGCCCAAAAACGCGGACACAAAACCGGTTGGTCTTTTACACTGCAACGTCCGAGTTTTTATCCTTTTTTGGATTATTCTCCCAATAGAGAATTAAGAGAAAAAATTTTCCAAGGATATGCCAATCGTGGCAACAATAACAATGCACACGACAATAAAAAAGTCATACAAAAAATGGTGCAATTGCGTGCCGAAAAAGCGCATTTGTTAGGGTATGATAATTTTGCTCAATACATTCTCAAAGACAATATGGCCAAAACCCCCGAAAATGTATATGACTTGATGAACAAAATATGGCCCAAAGCACTACAAACCGCCAAAAACGATCGGGACTTGTTTGCTCAATTGATGAAAAAAGAAGGCATCAAAGGAAAATTCCGTGCCAGCGATTGGCGTTATTACGTAAGAAAAGTAAGAGAACAAAAATACAGCTTCGATGAAAATCAAACCAAACCTTATTTTGAAGTAAATGCCGTAAGAGACGGAGCTTTTAAGTTAGCCAACAAACTTTTCGGATTGAATTTCAAAGAATTAAAAAATATTCCTACTTGGCACAAAGACCAACAAGTATTTGAAGTAACCGATTCCACAGGGAAACATATCGGAGTGATATATATGGACTTTTTTGCACGTCCCAGTAAAAAAGGTGGAGCTTGGATGAATGAAATCCGTATGCAAAGCAATATGGATGGAAAGTTTGTTACGCCTATTGTAACCAATAATTTTAACTTTCCCGCTCCTACAAAAGATACACCCTCTCTATTGAGTTTTACACAAGCTCAAACCCTATTCCACGAATTCGGTCACGGATTACACGGATTATTGTCAAATGTAACCTATCCTTCCCTATCCGGCACCAATGTCCCACGAGATTTTGTGGAGTTTCCTTCGCAAGTTATGGAAAATTGGATGAGTGATCCCGAAATGTTGAAATTATATGCCAAACATTATAAAACCGGAAAAGTCATACCCGCTGAAATGATAGATAAAATGAACAAAGCCAATGCTTTCAATGAAGGATTTAGAACCGTTGAATATATGGCTGCCGCATATTTGGATATGGATTATCATACCAAAAAAGATACACTTCCGGTTGATGTTTTGAAATTTGAAAAACAATCAATGAAAAAAATAAATCTCATTCCGGAAATCATCCCACGATACAGGAGTACTTATTACGCTCATATTTTCGGAGGTGGCTATGCTGCCGGCTATTACAGTTATCTTTGGTCGGAAGTCTTGGATGCCGATACTTTTGCCGCTTTCAAAAATTCGGGCAATGTTTTCAATCCCGAATTGGCAAAAAAATACAAAAAGATGATCAGTTCGGGAGGAAGTAAAGACCCAATGGAATTATATAAAGAATTTATGGGTAGAGCGCCGAAAATTGATGCACTGATGAAACGAAAAGGATTCGATAAATAATTTTAAAAAGCCGCTACAAAAAGCGGCTTTTTCTTTTTTTGGAAAGAAAATAAACAAATAATAAACTGATGAACAATACAAAAGCCGTTACTTGATGTGTTACTGCCAAGGATATTGGAACTTTAAATAAAATGACCAAAACACCAAAAGTATATTGTAAAGTGATAAGAAAACCTATTGTCCATAATATATTCATCAATAATTTATTAGACATATTTTTTCTGATTTTCATTAGCATCAACCAAACTACCAAAAGAATGGCAAATCCCAACCAACGATGAATAAATTGAACACTGGCAGGAAAATTAACAAAACTTGAAATTCCTTCGGAAACATACATTTTGGATGCAATATCGGGAAACCATTTGGTTCCCATTTTGGGATAAGTCGGAAAAACATATCCTGCTTTTAAACCAGCAGTTAATCCCCCATATATAATTTGAATAACCAACAAACCCAAAACAATACCCGAAAATTTTCTTACCTTGGGATAATTTCCCGTTTTATTGGGAAAAAGCAACTCAAAAACCGTCCAAAAGATAGAAGTTAAAATGATTAAAGCCAAACTCATATGCAGAGCTAAACGAAAGTGATCAACACTGGTATTTTCAACCAATCCGCTTTGCACCATATACCATCCGGCTAAACCTTGAATGCCTCCCAAAGTAAATATCAAAAGTAATCTTTTGAGCAATTTTGAATTTTGAATTTTTTTTGTAAAAAAGAAATACAAAAAAGGAATAAAAAATACAATACCTAATGAACGACCCAAAATCCGATGAAAATATTCCCAAAAAAATATTTTTTTATAATCGGATAAAGTGAAAAAATGATGCACCTTTTGATATTCGGGGATTTTTTTATATGCCTCAAATGCCGCTTGCCATTCGGCTTCGTTCATCGGGGGGAGAATTCCTTTGATAGGTTGCCAAGTAACAATGGAAAGTCCCGAATGGGTCAATCTCGTAATTCCACCGATAATGACCATCAATAAAACCATTAGCCCACCAAAAATCAACCAGTAGGCAATTTGTTTGTTATATTTTTGTTGCATTTTTATTCTTTTAATAAAACTTTTAGATCATCA
>JALSTJ010000164.1 GCA_026983815.1 Flavobacteriales bacterium | reverse complement strand
TTTTTAAGCCCCCGCTTTGCGGGGGCTTTTTATATCTGAAAATCTAAAAAAATGATTTATTGAATTAAAATGTAAATACTTTTGGTCTTATATTTGCCTTTTGAAAAATTACAACAAAATGTCAAAAATCATTCTTTTTAATTTGTTATTTTTTCTTGTTTTTCTTGCACAAGGACAACAAACCGATAGTATAAAAATGACCAAAAAATCCATTGAATTACTCCCTATAGTTATCTCTAATATTTCAGATTTTAGACAAAAAGAGAAAAGTCCAATTGTTAGCTCAACTATTTCTAAAAAAAAGATTGAGCTTTCAGGTGAAAATTTGGATTTGCCGGAGTTACTTAATATGACACCTTCTGTTTATGCGACTAAACAAGGGGGTGGATATGGTGATAGTAAGATAAATATAAGAGGTTTTAACCAACGTAATATTGCTGTTCTTATCAATGGTATTCCATTAAATGATATGGAGACAGGATGGGTATATTGGAGCAATTGGATGAATTTGAAGGATATCGCTTCAAAAATACAAGTACAACGAGGTTTAGGTGCTTCAAAACTGGCAATACCTTCAGTTGGTGGAAGCATTAACATTTATACCAAAGCAAGCGAAAAAAACAAACAAACTTCTTTAAATTTTGTTTATTCAAATGAAGGATTTTTTAAAGAAAGCATTGGATATGATAGCGGATTATTGGATAATGATTTGGCTTTATCTTTTTCATTAAGCCACTATAAAGGAACCGGATTTGTGGATATGACACAAGGTGAAAGTTATAATTATTTCGCAAACCTTGATTATCATTTGAATAATAAAAATACCTTTATGTTTACGTTTTTTGGTAGTATGCAATGGCACAATCAACACAATAATGCCTCCAAAATATCTGACTATCTAAAATATGGTAATAGAAATATCAATATAAAATATAATAGTGAATGGGGTTGGTTAAAAGATAAAAAATATACTTGGAGCAGAAACTATTTTCATAAGCCGGTTGCCTCTTTACATTGGAATTATGAAATCAATAACAGAATGGATTTGACCACAGCCATTTATGGTACTTGGGGGCGAGGTGGTGGAACTGGACCAATAGGTTCTATCAATTATAATTATCCAAACAGTGATATTTTTATTGGAAAAACAGGACAAGTGCGTTTTGATGATATTTATGCTTGGAACAGCGGAAGGAACATTGCCGATTTTGGGGCTACTCGTAATCCGAATGGACAAGGATTGTTTATAAACGATATACAAACCGGACTTACGAGATATGCCTTTATAAATAATCATTCTTGGTATGGTGGAATTATTAATTTAAAAGGTATTTTGTCGCAAAAAATAAGTTGGAATACCGGCATTGATTTACGAGCAACTCGCGGTAACAATACGCTAACAGTCAATGATATACTTGGAGCAGATGCTTATTTTGACAATAATGATATTAATCATCCTAATAGAATAATAAGCTCAAAGGATTTTGTAAAAGCAGAGCCTGATTGGAATCCTTTTCAAAGTATATCGGCATTGGATAAAATTGTTTTTTATTACAGTTCTAATGTCCGTTGGCAAGGAACTTATGCTCAATTATTTTATAAAACACGAAAAATTTCCAGTTTTATTCAAGTGGCTTTATCAAATCAATCATATCAAAGGATTGATTATTTCAACTTACCTAAAACAAAACAAAAATCCAAATGGGTATCTCTTATGGGAGGAAATTTCAAAGCAGGTATATTATATAGGATGAAATCAAATCACAATATTTTTTTTAATTTTGGTTATATCAGCAAGCAACCATTATTTAATTCCGTTTTTATTAACCCCAACAATAACCAAGTAAATAATTATTTACAAAACGAAAAAATCTATGCTTTTGAAACCGGCTATCATTTTCATATAAAAAAAGTAGAATTTGATATAAATACATATAACACGCTATGGAAAAATAGACTTGAAATCGTCAATGATTTAATCCAAAACCAAAAAGTATCAGGTAAAATGTATGGTGTAACCGAAAATCATTTTGGTGTTGAGGCAGAAGGGAGATTAAAAATAAATCCAATAAAAATTTCGGCGATGCTATCAATTGGTGATTGGCGATATACGCGAGACATAAATAACGTAAAATTGTACAATTTTCAACAACAATTAGTAACGGAAAGTAATTATTATCTAAAAGATGTGAAAGTTGGAAACTCACCACAATTTACCGCTTCATTTACGGTAAATTATGAGCCGATAAAATCTTTAAATATTCAATTATCTCAATGGTTTGTTGACAGATTATATGCTGATATCGACCTACAAAATTTTTCAAAGCTAAATCATAAAGGTTCATTGGAATTACCTGCTTATAGTTTGATAAATTTGACTTTTCAATATGATTTTAAAGTACAAAAAATCGGGAAAATAAAAATGGGATTTAAGGTTAATAATTTATTGAATAAAACCTATATCTCAGAGTCAAAAACCAATATTTTTCCAAATAATTCATCTGTTTTATGGAATGGAGTCAATATCAAAAATAGAGTATTTTTTGGTTGGGGTAGAACTCTTAGTTTTAATATTGAGTTGAATATTTAATACTTGTTAAGAAACTATTAAAAATCTTTATTTTCTATAAAATCAAGCACTTTATAGACAACCCCTGATGATGTAAAAAAGGTGGATTGCAAGATTGCAATCCACCTTTTTTGAGAACAAATTAATCTATTCTTAGAATATAAATCTTATACCTGCTTGCATTT
>JALSTJ010000163.1 GCA_026983815.1 Flavobacteriales bacterium | reverse complement strand
ATAAAGCACTGCTACACCACCGGCAAGTTTTGCTAAACGTTCTTGTAGTTTTTCTTTATCATAATCGGAAGTTGTAGTTTCAATTTGAGCTTTAATTTGTTTTACTCTTGCATCAACATCTTCTTTGTTTCCTGCGCCGCTTACAATGGTTGTATTGTCTTTGTCAATGGTTACTTTTTCTGCTTGTCCAAGCATTTCCAAGCCTGTATTTTCCAATTTATAACCTCTTTCTTCCGATACAACCGTACCGCCTGTTAAAACGGCGATATCGTCTAACATAGCTTTTCTTCTATCGCCAAATCCGGGGGCTTTTACAGCGGCAATTTTTAAGGCGCCGCGAAGTTTGTTAACAACCAATGTTGCTAAGGCTTCTCCTTCAACATCTTCGGAAATGATTAGCAATGGTCTGCCTGTTTGTGCTGATTTTTCCAAAACAGGAAGCAAGTCTTTCATACTTGAAATTTTGGAATCAACCAACAGGATAAACGGTTTTTCCAATTCTACTTCCATTTTTTCTTGGTTAGTGATAAAATAGGGTGATAGATAACCTCTGTCAAACTGCATACCTTCTACAACATCTACATAAGTTTCCATTCCTTTGGCTTCTTCAACGGTAATCACGCCGTCTTTTCCTACTTTTGAGAAGGCGGTTGCGATTAAATCACCTATTACTTCATCGTTGTTGGCAGATATGGAAGCCACTTGTTTGATTTTTTCAATGTCATCGCCTACTGCAACAGCTTGTTTTTCCAAGTCTTTTACGATTGCTTTTGTTGCTTTATCTATACCGTTTTTTAAATCCAACGGATTAGCGCCTGCGGCTACATTTTTCAAACCTTCCTTGATCATTGCTTGTGCTAATACGGTAGCAGTTGTTGTACCATCTCCTGCCAAATCATTGGTTTTTGAAGCTACTTCTTTTACCATTTGAGCTCCCATATTTTCCAATGGATTTTCCAGCTCAATTTCTTTGGCTACGGTAACACCATCTTTTGTGATTTGTGGTCCACCGAACGATTTTTCAATGATTACGTTACGACCTTTTGGCCCTAAGGTAACTTTTACGGTATCTGCTAATACATCAACACCTTTTTTTAGTGCGTCTCTTGCATCAATATCAAATTTAATATCTTTTGCCATAGTATAATTATTTTTTTAATTGTTCATCTCTTTTTTAGCATAAATTATGCCATTGGTTTTCTGAATGCTGTCTATAAAAAAAGAGTGTCAATCTGTCAGATTAACACTCTTGGTAACTTTAAAAACTAATATCATGAAAATATTAATTCTTTTTAGCCGGCACTTCTTGTGCGGGTTTTTGTGTATTGTCTAAAATAGGGTTTTTGGTAGGCACATCTTTTTGGTCAGCGGCATGTTGCTCAATGGCTTGTTTAACGGCTGATGTTTTTGGTGCTGATGTTTTTAAAACAACCGTATTTGATAAAAGAATCAAAACGACCAATAATGAAAACAAATACCAAGTGGCTTTGTCTAAGAAATTTGTGGTTTCTTGCACACTTCCGAACATATCGCTTCCGCCTCCACCGAAAGTTGAATCCAATCCGCCTCCCTTGGGGTTTTGAACCATAATCATCAATATTAATAAAAGTGAAACGATTGCTATCAAGATGATAAATAAATATAAACTCATAATATTTTTATTTTATTTGATTTTTTAACTCATTAATTCGATTTGCAAAATAACTACTTTTTTTTGGATATTTCAAACTTAATATCTTAAAAGCTTGTATTGCCTTGCCGTATTTTTTTTGTTTGACGTATAAATTAGCCAAAGTCTCGGTCATCAACATCTGTTTTTCTTCTACACTTTTTATAATGTTTTCGGGAGCAGGCGTGATTTTATCCCGTTTGGCAACTATCTTTGGTTTATCTTTTAAAAATTTATCAATTAAATCAAAAATAGGGTCTTGTTTGACTGTTTTTGGCTTTCCAACTTGCGAAATATAACGCATCCACTCCGAATAACTCATCTTTTCAGGTCTTTTTTGCTCTGTTTTCGGATGATTTGAGGTTAATTTTTGTGCCGTTTCTTCAAATTTTGCGTTTTCTGTATTTTCTTTTTCAATATCTTCAAATAATTTATTTTCTTCTTCATTATCTTCTTCCGGTTTTTCGGAAAAATTGACAATATTTTCTAAATATCTAAACAACACGCTTCTATCGGTTGTGTATGCCGCCGCTTTGTATAACATTGAATTGTGTAAGATATGATTATCCTTTAACAGCTTGACGTACAATATGATAGCAGATTGAAAAAAAGGATATTGTTGGGTTATTTTTTCCAATTCCAACGAATCGGGATAGTTTAATAAATCCGGTGATTTTAATATTTTTTGATATGTTTTTTTATCGATTACCATTTTGCCAAAGTATCATTAAAAATATCGTTTAAAATTTTTTTGAAAATATCTTGATGTGCATCATCTTGTATATCCAAACGGCTTTTATTTGCCGGATAATCGTAGTAATAAGTATAAGTTTTGGTGTAATTATCTTTATCATTTTTCTGATTGGTAAAGGTAATTTTTATCGAAATACTCAAACGGTTCATTGCGGCGGTTTGTTCAGATGTTAGTGCAACCGGCTGAATATCATAACTTGATATTTCTCCTTCATAAATATAGTCGCCACCGGTTTTTACTTCTTCCAAATTAGTAGATTGTGATATTTTATCTATTAACATATTTCTAAAATCGTCGTTTATTCCCGGTACAACCAACGAGGCGTTATTCGGAAAATAATCCACTTG
>JALSTJ010000162.1 GCA_026983815.1 Flavobacteriales bacterium | reverse complement strand
ACCTCCGGTAGTGCTACCGTTTTCGGACAAGATGCTACTGCAGGGATTATGGCTTATGTCCCTGCCAGTTTGGGATTGACGAATTTACCTGCTAGAGGAGATGGATTTACTTCTTTAAAAGGAAAATTAAAAGAATATCATGGAGCAAAAGAATTGGAAATTACAGCAGTGCCCATGCCAACAGGAAATAATGTTGTTCAAACGCCTCAAATTATAGCCATTGCAGATTATTTGAACAATATGGATAATTATGAGTCCGAATTGATTAAATTCGAAAATGTTACAATTGACGGAAATGGTGATACTGCTTTTCAGTTGAATACCAATTATACGGTAACTGATGGATCGGATAATATTGTATTAAGAACTATGTTCCCTGATATCGAAAATGTTAGCATTCCCGCTAATACGGTAAATCTTACTGGAATCGCCGGAAGGTATAATTCCACTGCTCAAATTTACCCCAGGGATGCTAATGATATAGAAACTGCATCAAATGTGGTTTCAGAGAATGAAATCGAAGGATTGAAGGTTTATCCAAATCCGGTTTCAGATCATAAATTATATGTCAATACTCCGAATAATGTTGATAAATTAATTGTTATTTATGATATTGCAGGTAAAAAAGTATTGGAAACTATTGCTCAAAATAATTCTGCAATTTCTGTCGAAAGTTTACATTCGGGAGTTTATTTGGTAAAAATTTCTGAAAATGGTAAAACCACTTTAAGGAAATTAATGATTAAATAAAAAAAATCATTCAATCAATAAATATTAAAGGGCTGTCAAAATTTTGACAGCCCTTTTTGCAAAATTCCTGAGTTCTAAATATTTGATGGCTTATATAAAAACTTTTTTATATTTTTGTTCTTTGTATAAACTTATCATTATGAATCCCAATAACGATAAAAATAAACCTTTGGAAGATAAAATAACTATTTTGCGAAGGTTGGTAAAAATGGCAAAAGCCGATTTAGTTTTTAAACATGAAGAATACAAATATCTTCAGGATTTGGCTGACACTTTGGGTGTTAAAAGAAAAATATTGATGGAAATTATTGACGAGGAATTGCCTGAAAAAAAAACAGAAGCTTTACTTGAAAGAGCCAAGCAGTTGTATCGTTTAGCCATTATGATGTTGGTTGATGGAGTAGTTGCCAATGAAGAAGTGGCACTTCTAAAAGAATATACCATAGAATTGGGTTTTGCGCCCCATGTGATTGATATTATGCTGGAAAGAATGGCAAAAAATAAAGGAGGAATGTTGTTTGATGAAGATTTGGTAGAAATTTTTTCATTACATAAAAATTAAAGCATGACCAGTAATAAACGTATTTATCTGTTAAAACAAGTTTTTGATATCATGAAATCAGATGGTGAGATTCATAAAAACGAAAAAAAATTTTTGATGGATATTGCACATTCTTTAAATGTAAATACAGAGGAACTTTTGGATATTCTGGAGCTGGATATGATAATTTCTCCTCGTAAACCACATTTAAGTCATGAAGAGAAAATTATCCAAATCTATCAACTGGCGCTCATGATAAAATCAGATGGAGCAATATTGGATGAAGAAATTCTATTGATCAAAAATATCGGTTTGGAAATGGGTTTATCACCTAATTCGCTTGATATCATGCTTCAAGAATTATTTAAAAGCTTGGATAAAATTTTGGATTTTCAAGAACTATTCTCAATTTTTAAGATTAATAACAATTAAAAAAAGGAAGCTCATGGGCTTCCTTTTTTTGAGGCACCTAGCAGATTCGAACTGCTGTAGACGGTTTTGCAGACCGCTGCCTAGCCACTCGGCCAAGGTGCCTGATTTTTGGGAATACAAATTTAAAGTTTTTTTTTAAACCCTACAAATCTTTTCGAGCTTTATCCATCAGAATACTTACAGCTTCTATATTCCCGCCAACCGGTGGATTGAGTTTGGTTATTTTGACTTCTACCTTATCGGCTAAGGGACATTCCGAAAAAATCTTTTTAATGATTCTCAAAGCTACGGTTTCCATAAGTTTGGCACGTATTTTCATCTCTTCCATTACAATTTCGTTTAGGCGCGTATAGTCCAATCCAAATTTTAAATCATCGGTAACGGCAGCTTTTGTAAGGTCTGTTTTTACTTTCAAATCGGTGCGAAACTCCGTCCCGATTTTTTCTTCTTCATCCATACATCCGTGAAAACTGTAGGTTTTGATATTGCTGAGTTGTATATAGCCCATAAATAAAATTTTTAAGCCCAAAAATAAGATTTTCTTTTTTATAGAATATCTCTTATTTGCGGATATTTGAATTGAAAACCCGAATTGATTATTTTTTCGGAAGATATTTTACTGCCTTCCAAGATTAGAGAACTCATTTCGCCAAAAGCTAATTTCAAAAATATTTTGGGAATATGGATAGGCAAGTGCTTGATTTTGTATTTTTTTGCCAATTCATTATTCAATTTCAATACATTTACGGGATTTGGCGAAACGGCATTGTAAATTCCGGTTAAATTTTCATTTTCGATACCATATACAAACATTTCGGCTAAATCTTCCAGGGCAATCCAAGCCAAAATTTGTTTTCCGCTACCGGGGCTTGCCACAAATCCCAAAGGAATGGTTTTCATCATTTCTCCCAAGGCACCGCCTTTATTAGAAAAAACCACCCCGATACGATATAATAATGTAGGAATATCTAATTTTTCAAATGCTAAATTTTCTTTTTCCCAATCCATTACAACTTTTGCCAAAAAATCATTTCCCTGCGGATCATTTT
>JALSTJ010000161.1 GCA_026983815.1 Flavobacteriales bacterium | reverse complement strand
AAAAATAATAAGCCAACAAAAACCATCCTGCCATAAAAGTCAATCCGCCTAAAGGTGTGATGAACCAGATGGATTTGGCAGGAACTTTTGCTAGATAAATCAAATAAATGGAACCCGAAAAAAACAAAATGCCTAGTAAAAATATCAATATAACATTTTGTTTCATTGCTGTAGATAAAAAAGGAAGTGATGAGACAACCAATGCCGCTAAAATATGAAGTAGATGATATTGCACGCCAGTTTGAAAACTTTTGAGCTGTTCCGGATTTAACTGGTTTTTTAAGGCATGGGCGCCCAAAGCGCCTAATATTACTCCGATACCTCCAAGAATGGCAGTTAAGATTAATAGTTTTTTCATATGATTATTTTTTGTAAATGTAATCATTTTTTTGAAAAGAAAATAAGCTTTTTAAGCCTAAGAAAAATTTCATAACATTAATTTCAATTAAATTCTTATATTTGAACAATTGCATAAACTTTTATTTTCTATCAATAATATGAAGGCAATAACATTAATGATAATAATTTTTTTACTTGGAATAATTTATTATTTTAGTTTCGATTATGCCAATACTTTGTCACAGAAAAATATCATTAATCAACAAATAGAAAATTCCAAGATACAAGCCAATATCGTTTCAAGTTTATTGGAAGAAAGGCTGAAAAACGGTTTTTCAAAAGAACAAGTAAAAAATGAGTTGCAAAACAGTATAGAAAATATGTCCATTGAAAACAGTTTTGTTTGTATGTTCGATTCAACTGGCAGAGAAATTTGTCATCCGATAAGACAAAAAATCGGAAAAGTTTTGACAAAAAATAACTCTATTATAAAATCACTGGAAAATGATAAAGTTGAAATGAATTTCAAAGAAGCGGTTATGAAAATGCAATCCAAGGGAGGTATCCGTAAACTAAAAAATTACTCTGAAATTGTATATTTATCCCCTGTTAAGCACACCGGTTGGATTGTTGCTTCTCACGCAAATTTGACAAAATTTCAAAAAGAATTTAATCGTCAAAAAGAAATGAATATGCTTATATTTGTTTTGGTTTGGTTAAGCAGTTCTTTGCTGATTTTTCTTTTTTTGTTTCATATGAATGCAATAAACCTGAAAAAAGTTAGTAATATAAACCGTAATATCAGTAGTCAATATTTTAAAGAGTTAAAAGCTATAAATGATAAACTCTCGCAAACTGGTAAAAACGGTTCTAATGAAATCAAAAGACTTTTAGCGGATAAAGGAGCAAAGTTAAAACCCGTGTTAATCGAAAATATTGCTTATATATATACCCAAAATAAAATTACTTATATTGTTGAGTTTGATGGTACCAAATCCACAATTAATACATCTCTGGATGATTTGAGTAAGTTGTTGGATAAAAAAACTTTTTATAGAGCATCAAGGCAAGTAATTATTTCAATCAAAGCAATAGATAAAATAGAAAAAAGAGGAAAAACACAACTCAAAGTTATAACAAATCCACCAAGTCCGGTGGAAATAATTATTAGTAAAGCCAAGCTTACGGAATTTAAAAAATGGGCAGGTAGAAATTAATCATTGCAAGTGCTGAAATTTGGTAAAAAGAAAATCATTGTCTTTTGCTAAATTATGGCAATTAATACAGCTGTTTGTTCCTTTTTTCCAACTACTGTATTTTCCTTGTTTTTTGACAAACCTTGCATATCCCCAATTTCCGGGGTTTTTGTTAAATTTATGACTATCTTTTATCATATATTCAACTCTTTGGATTTCATTGGCTTCAAGAGCAGATTTGAAATTGGGCATTTCTTTTGCATCCCAACCAATCTTGACAATCTTACTCCCATCCGAAAACTTCAGATGATTGATATATGCTTCATAAGCCGTTTCATTAGCCAAAATATAACGTAATTCATTTTTATCTTTCCTAAAATGAGTAGCTATAATTTTATAGTTTTTATAATTCTCAATTTCTTTAAATGTCAATCCATTATTTGGCATAGTTAAGTGAGGAACATCGGATTTGGAGTTACAAGCACTGTATAAAAAAATGATTATAAGCACTAAACCAAAATTTTTAATCTTTATAAAATCAATAATTTTCTTCATTGAAAAATAATTTTAAAAAAGATTACAGCCGGAACCTGCCGACTGTAATCCATTAAATTTGTGTGCATTAATTTTATGGTGTTGGAGCTGTTTGTGTATCCGTATTGGCTATTGGCCACACACCGGGAGCAGGAAAACTGATACCTTTGTTATCTCCGCGATTTGTATCTTGTCCGAAATAATATAAAGGCCAACCTTTGTAAGTTAGTTGCGTTCTTCCATAAACGTTTATTGTGCCAAAATCAGAAGCATTTAAAATACTGGGAACTTTGTCCAAGGTAATTTCAGCTATTGGCCATACGCTATTATTTGAAAAATCTTGTGCAGTAAAATTGTTTGTGTTGTATTGATCGTTTATGAATGTATATAATGTTCTACCGTCAATATCGGTTATATAAAAAGTATTTCCATCGCCTGGGGTATAATCACTTTTATAATTTACACCGTCATGTCCTACCAATTGAGCGGTTACATACATCAATGAATAATCGGGTTTTGCAACATACCATACATTATTTACCTTATCGCCGTTTACATCGCCGGGATTACTATCGTTTTTAAAATAATATAGGGGCCATCCTTTATAAGTAGTTTGTTTCTGTCCATCTGTTCTTGTAATTGTTGCAAAATCATTGACATCCAAACCATCATCTACCGTGATAGTTTCTTTGTAAAATATAGGCCAATTGGTTAAACAA
>JALSTJ010000160.1 GCA_026983815.1 Flavobacteriales bacterium | reverse complement strand
AAATCTTAAACAAATAATGATAATGAAAATCTTATAAAAATCGATTTTTTTAGTTTTACAGCCGTCCGCATTTTAAAAAATATTTATCATCTTTGCAATAAATAAAATTTCCATGGAAATCTTTTATCAAAATATACCTCGATCCATCTCAATGAATGATCGGTTTTTTACAATTTTATTACTGCTCAATAGTATTTTGATATTAGGCATTCGTTTCTTAGAACCTAAAAGATATCTATTGAATATCTTTCGCCCCAATGTATATCTATTTGAATATGAGTCACATATTAGACATGCTTTTTCATTTTATTCCATGATTAACTTTTTAATGAATCTAATTTCTTTTAGCTTGATTTGTCTATCGTTCCTATCCTTTTCCCATCAATTTGAACATATTCAAATCCAATCGATAATTATTTTGATAATTATTCTTACATTTTTTAAATTTTTAACTGATTTTATCATCCCATGGATTTTCAAAAAACAAAAATATTTTTTACAATTAAGATTTATCAGAAATGTTTTTGAAAATCATTTGTTTTTTTATTTTTTCATTCTCTCTTTTTTAATATATTATTTTCCTTACAAAAATATTACTTCTTTGATTATCAGTATATTAATAATTATTTTTATTTTTACAATGTATTTATTCAATATATTTTCAGCAATTTCTAAACACACAAATTTGTCCGGATATCAAATATTTTTGTATCTTTGCACATCGGAAATTATACCTATAGTGATATTGGTATATTGGATAAGTTTACAAACCCTATGAGCGAGAAAATAGTTACCCCAAAAAAGAAAGTTAAAACCATTTTGGTTTCACAACCCGAACCAACTTCAGAAAACTCACCATACTTGGCACTGGCTCAAAACGAAAAGGTAAAAATTGATTTTAGACCGTTTATTTACGTAGAAGGAGCAACTGCAAGAGATATTCGTAAACAAAAAATCAATCTTTCCGAATTTGATGCCATTATTTTTACCAGTCGTAATGCGGTTGACAATTTTTTTCGTCTATCCGAGGAGATGCGCTATCAAGTACCCAATACCATGAGATATTATTGCCAATCAGAAGCTATTGCACTATATCTACAAAGATATATCGTTTACAGAAAAAGAAGAATTTCTTATGGAAATAAAACCGTAAAAGACTTGGCAAACATCATCAAAAAAAATCCTGAAGGTAGATTTTTACTTCCTTCTTCCGACAAACTCAAACCTGAAATTCCCAAAGCTTTAAATGAGTTGGGAATCAATTGGAAATCTGCTACTTTTTTCAAAACCAAAATCAGTGATTTATCCGACTTAAAAGATGTTTACTATGACATTTTGGTTTTTTACAGCCCTTCCGGAATTCATTCGCTTTTTCATAATTTTCCCGATTTTGAACAAAACGATACCCGAATAGCAGTCTATGGAAAATCTACCATCAAAACTGCTCAAGAAAAAAATTTACGTATAGATATTATGGCACCTACACCGGAGACTCCTTCCATGACAATGGCTTTACAAAAATATATTCGTGAAGCCAATAAAAAATAAATATCCTTTCTTAAACTTTATATAAATTTTGTATGGATAAATATTTCATACCAATTAATATCTTATTTTTGAAAAAGTTTAAAACTAATCTGTATGAAAATATATACCAAAACCGGAGATAAAGGAACCACTGCACTTATTGGTGGAACCAGAGTACCCAAACATCATCAAAGAATTGAAGCTTATGGAACAGTGGACGAACTGAACTCTTTTTTAGGGTTGTTAAGGGATAAAATAGAACCAATTGAACTAAAAAAAGATTTGAAAAAAATACAAAACGAACTATTTAATCTGGGAGCTTTTTTAGCTTTGGATCCCAATAAAGAAAAGTTAGCTAATGGAAAAAACCGCTTAGATATAGATACTATAGATGAAAGTTCCATTCAATTTCTAGAACAAAAAATTGACAGAATGAATGAGGAGCTACCCCCGATGACAAATTTTATTCTGCCCGGTGGTCACGAAACGGTCTCTGTCTGTCATATTTGCAGGACAATTGCACGTAGAGCAGAAAGGAAAACTACATTAATCAATGAAATGGAAACGGTAAATCCACTCTTAGTAAAATATCTCAATCGCTTGTCAGATTACTTGTTCGTATTGGCACGAAAATTGAGTAAAGATTTGAAAATTGAAGAAAGCATTTGGCAAGCAAAAAAAAATTAGGTTTTTAAAAAATTTATATTATTTTTGCAAACCATAAAATAATTTAACACCTAAATAAAATTAATCATTATGTATTGGACCTTAGAATTAGCTTCTTATTTAAGTGATGCCCCATGGCCGGCAACAAAGGACGAACTGATAGATTATGCTATCAGAACAGGAGCACCATTAGAAGTTGTGGAAAATTTACAAGAAATCGAAGAAGAAGAAGAAATTTTTGAAACTATACAGGATATTTGGCCTGACTATCCAACCGAAGAGGACTTTTTCTGGAACGAAGATGAATATTAAACTTCATGAGCCCTCATAACAGGGCTTTTTTTTATCAATTATTAATATTGTCTATTTTTGTATTGAAGGAATCTGTCTCGAATGAAAAAGGAAACTTTTATAAAAATTTATGGAGCAAGAGAACATAATCTTAAAAATATTGATGTTCAAATTCCCCCCAAAAAATTAACCGTCATTACCGGTTTAAGTGGGAGCGGTAAATCCTCCTTGGCTTTTGATACCATTTATGCCGAAGGACAACGGCGTTTTATCGAAACTTTTTCGGCTTATGCCAGACAATTTCTC
>JALSTJ010000159.1 GCA_026983815.1 Flavobacteriales bacterium | reverse complement strand
TTTTTCAACAATAATTTCAGGAGGTATATCTTTCCAAATCTTTTCAAATCCGGGGAATATTTTATTTCCATAAACGGAAGTAGGAATTTGAGGAAATTTATTTAAATCGGGAATGAATTGTTGCTCGGGGAGTTGTCCGAAAGGAGCAAATCCGGCATAAGGATGTGTAGCTCCCCAAATTGTAAAAACCGGAACGCCAAACATGGCAGCCAAATGTCCGTTTCCCGAATCCATGCCCAACATTTTATCCAACCGCGAAATGATTTGTAATTCCTCATCCAGTGAAAAAATTCCAACGGTATTAACTACACGGTTGCGATTTATTTTTTCCAATTCACCCAACAATTCTTTTTCTTTGTTTCCTCCTCCAAAAAGTAAGATATCGGCATTTTTGTCTTTTTCCAAAATCAATTCAATCACTTTTCTCATCTTGTCCAAGGGATATTGCTTTCCTTGATGAGCTGCAAATGGAGCTACACCCAATAATTTATTTCCTTGAAAAGTTTGCAAAAATATCCGAACTTGGTCAGTTAATTCCGGCATATTAAGGGGTTTTACCCTTGTCAAATCCACTTGGAGATTTTTTTTTCGAAAAACTTCCGCATATCTTTCAAATGTAGAAGTTAATGCTTTAAAAATTTTATTTTTTTGCTGTGTTAAAGCTTTTTTCTCTTTACGTCCTTTATCAATAACATGAACAGAAAATCCTGAAATTTTGAAAAAATTTCGCAAAATTTTGGTTCTCAAAACATCATGCAAATCTGCAATTTCATCCGGATTTAATCCCTTAAGTTCCTTATATAATTTATACAAACCATAAATTCCTTTATATTGATTTAAATCAATTCCATAAAAGGTTACTTGAGGCAAATCCTTGAAAAAAGGTGCAAAAAAACGACGAGAAACAAAAATAATCTCGACATTTGTATTTTGCTCCACTACTGATTTAATTACAGGGATTGTCATAGCAACATCGCCCATTGCTGAAAATCGTAAAACCAATATTTTTTTTGAGTTTTGTGTCATATTGTTTTGAATTGGTAAAAACAATCAAAAATACTCTTACATTTTAATTTGCTAATCTTCTCAAACGCATAGAAACAACTTTAAAAAGAAATAAATAATCTGCAATCTCCAATAAAATCTCATGCTGTTTTTCTTCGTCATCTTCCTCTTTCAATAGTTCCTTTTGTTCATTAATCAAATCTTGTAACCACAATCTCCTGATATTCAATGTTACATCGGAAACACTCCAAGGCAAAAGTTCTTCAATAGATTTAATTTCAATCCCATGTTTTTCCCAATCGTCCAATTTATATTTTTCTTCTTCCATCAGAATATCACTGATAATGGCTGAGGTATGCTCGTCCAATTGTGTTTGTAATTTGGCAAAATCGAGTTTTTCTCCATTGAGTAATTGTGAAATAATCAGTTCATAAATTTTTTTGAAATCAGAATTGGCAAAATCCAATTCATCTTCTTGTAATTGTAAATAAATGGCTTGCGCAACTGTTGTTTTAGAATATATTTTTTTTATCAGAGGTTCACTGTTATCTTTGGGTATTTCTTCTATTTCCCAATCTTCAATAGTTACTTCTCTATCTCCGTAAAGTAATAAATATTTGATAATATTTTTTTCCAAAACTGTTCTTTTATCCGGAGTATCTTGTCTATCTTTTTTTTCGACCGGTTTAAGACTTTCTCTTCGTTTCCGACTGATATATTCTTTTTCTTTTCTGCTGATATTATTTCGTTGAACAATAGCCAGTTCCTTAAATAACACCTCTTCGGAAACATCCATCAAACGTGCGACTTCTTTGATATAAACTTCTTGTTGAATGGTATTGGGAATTTTTGAAATACTTTCTACGATATTTCGTATCAAAGCGGCTTTTTTTACCGGATCACCGGCAGCGTCTTCCAACAATAAACCGGTTTTAAATTGGATAAAATCATCCGCTTTTTCATCTACATATCGTATTAATTCATCGGAGGATAGTTGTTTGCTAAAACTGTCAGGATCTTCGCCTTCGGGCAAGGGTAGAACTTTGACATTTAATCCTTGTTCCAAAATCATATCAATTCCACGAAAAGCCGCACGAATTCCGGCAGGGTCACCATCAAAAACCACCAAAACGTTTTTGGTAAGGCGTTTGATCAATTGAATTTGTTCTTGGGTCAATGCCGTCCCTGACGAAGCCACTACATTTTTTATTCCCGCTTGATGAAAAGCCATGACATCCGTATATCCTTCGACCAAAATACATTGATCGTTTTTTACAACAGATTGCTTGGCTTGATAGATGCCATAAAGCACTTTTCCTTTATGATATACTTCCGACTCGGGCGAATTGATATATTTGGCGGTTTTGAGTTGAGAATTGAGTATTCTTCCGCCAAAGCCCAATACCCTTCCACTTAAACTGTGAATAGGGAACATCACTCGTCCGCGAAATCTGTCTATTTTGGTGTTATCACGTTCAAGGGTCAATCCGGTTTTTATCAAAAATTCTGCTTTATATCCTTTGGCAAGTGCCGCTTTTGTAAAAGCATCTTTTTGGTCGGGGGCGTAGCCGGTTTCATAGGTTTTGAGCGTCTCTTGCCTAAAACCTCTTTCTTTGAAGTAGCCCAATCCTACGGATTTGCCTTCTTCAGTTTCCTGCAATTGTTGTTGATACCATTTTTTTGCAAATTCCAATACCAGAAACATACTTTCCCGTTCAGAACGCTTTTGTTTTTCTTCGGCATCTTCTTGGGTTTCTTCAATTTCGATATTGTATCGTTTGGCTAAC
>JALSTJ010000158.1 GCA_026983815.1 Flavobacteriales bacterium | reverse complement strand
AAGGCTATAAACCCTTACCTCAAAAATTTACAACGGTTTACGAAGATAAGGATTTAAAAAATTGGCAACATACTAATCCGTTTGATAGTCATTACCCCGGAATGAGTACGGAAAAAGCCTATCAAACCGTATTGAAAGATTTGCCTGCTACTGATATTGTTGTAGCAGTCGTTGATGCAGGTATGGATATTAATCATCCTGATTTGAAACCTGTTATTTGGACTAATCCCAATGAAATCCCTAATAATGGCATTGACGATGACCATAATGGTTATGTTGATGATATTCACGGATGGAATTTCTTAGGAAGTAAAGATGGTAAAATGGCGGGACATGAACAGTTGGAAATGACACGTATCGTTGCAAAATATCGCAAACAATGGAAAGACAAAACCATTGCCGATATTGCTCCGAAAGACCAAGAAATGTTCAAAATGTATAAAAAAGCTGAAAAAAAATTGGCAACTAAGTTGGAACACGCTAAAAAATTAAACCAACGTTTGCAGTTTGTAAAAATGATGTTGGCGCAAAATGATAAGGTTTTAAAAGATGCTTTAAAAACAGACAAGTTGACAAAAGAAGCTGTTGAAAATTTGAATACTACCGATGCGGCTGTTTTGAAAGCCAAACAAACTTATTTAGGTGGATTAAACGATAAAGCAATCAAAGGTTTTGAAGATTATGTCGATGGACAACTAAAATACAATTTGAATGTTGATTTTAACGGTCGTATTCAAGGTGATGATCCTGATGATTTTAATGATAGAGATTATGGTAACCCTAATGTTATCCCACCTAAAAAAGATGAATTGCACGCTACACACGTAGCCGGAATTATTGCACAACTAAGACATAACGGTATTGGTGGCGATGGTGTTGCCGACCACGTAAAAATTATGTCTGTAAGAGCCGTTCCTGATGGTGATGAGTATGATAAGGATATTGCTTTGGCTTTCAGATATGCCGTTGATAATGGTGCAAAAGTGATTAATACAAGTTTTGGAAAATATTTTTCGCCTCATAAAAATTGGGTGTGGGACGCTATTAAATATGCCGCCGACCACGATGTGTTAATTGTGAATGCCGCAGGTAATGATGGTAAAGATATGGACAAATACGGTGATAATATGACTTATCCAAATGATGGAGATGTTAAAGGTGGTAAGGAAATTGCCGATAATTTCTTAAATATTGGTGCTATTGGTCCTAATTTCGGTGCTAATATGGTTGCCCCTTTTAGTAATTATGGAAAAACAACGGTTGATGTATTTTCTCCGGGAATGAAAATTTATGCAACTGTTCCTTTTGGTGAATATATGTTTTTGCAAGGAACTTCAATGGCTTCGCCTGATGCCGCCGGCGTTGCCGCTGTTATCCGTTCGCGTTTTCCTAATTTAACTGCCGCAGAGGTTAAAAAAGTAATAATGAACTCCGCTTTACAACCTCAAATTATGGTGATTAAACCACAGGAAGATGATTATAAAGGAAAACCGGAACTCGTTCCTTTTAGCGATTTAAGCAAATCAGGTGGAATGATAAACCTTTATAATGCAGTTCTATTGGCTAAAAAAATGTCTGAGGCTAAGAAATAAATATGACTTTGTTAGCCTTAGACATATAAAAATATATGATAAACAGGATATTAATTTTAGGAACTTTATTCCTTTCTATAAATAGTCTTTATGCACAATTTACAGATGATATGGAAAGTTATAATGATGGCACTATGATTTTTGAAAATCAATGGAGTGATTGGTCTGGTTCAGGTTCACATTCAATACTTTCTTCATCTATACATTCCGTAAGTGGTAATTTATCAGGTTATATTCCTCCTGATGGAACTACTGATGGAATCTTGGATTTAGGTAATAAAACAACCGGTCATTGGGGATTAAAATTTATGATGTATATCCCATCCAATAAAGAAGCCCAAATGAATATTCAAAAAACCGTACCAGTGGGGAGTTCTCCCGTATGGGCAATTGGAAATATTTATTTCAATAAAGATAATACAAATGCAGGAGTTGGTTATGTAAACTACCAATCCAGTTCAAGTTCAAACTGGTCGTATTTTTCATTTCCCCACGACCAATGGTTTGAAGTAATTATGAATATCAATATAAACAACCAGTGGCAGTTATTAATTGATGGTAATCTTGAAATTGATTGGACTGATTATGGACGATGGGTCGGAGCCGGTCAATTTGAATATACAAATGGATTGGGAGGAATTAACTTTTTCTCTTCAAGTTCAAATTGTGAATACTGGATAGATGATATTGATTTTATTTCAGGTTTTCAAACATCAACTGTTTCTGTGAAAGAAAATACAGTGAGTAAAGCTATAGAAGTATATCCAAATCCAACAACAAATAAAGTAACTTTTAAAATAGAGGATTTTGAAAATATCAAAATTTACGATATTGCAGGTAGATTAATAACTAAAACAAATAACAATGTTGTAAATATGGAAAATATACCAAATGGAATATATTTATATAGTATAAAAAAAGGAAATAAAACTATAAATGGAAAGATAATTAAGAAGTAACTATTGCTAAAAATAGGCTGATTTAAAATATTAAATTTATAAAAAAATACCTTTTCAATTTTTGGAGAGGTGTTTTTTTTATGATGACAAAAGCTTGATTTATAAGATAAGATATAGTGAATTTGAAAATATTTTCATTTATATATGTTAGAAAATGATTTTTTTCGTGTAATTTTGAAAATATTTATTCTTTTAATTTTATGGAGTTTAATCAAGTTATCGGACAAACGTTTTTAGCCAAATATTT
>JALSTJ010000157.1 GCA_026983815.1 Flavobacteriales bacterium | reverse complement strand
GATTTTTCTTGATGTTCCGTATAATTTTGAAGTTTTTTTAGGTCTTTCATCAATTGATCCTTATCCAACTTTTGAGCTAATTTTTGAAGCTCATCGAGAAGTTTTTGCTTTTTGTCAAGTTTTTTCAGTTCCTCAAGGCGTTTTTGTAGATCTTTTTTGGATTGTGAATGAAATTCTGAGGGTAATTTTTTAAGTATTTCTTCTAATTTGTTTAAAGAATTTTTAAAATTCTTCTGCAACTGCTTTTGATTCTGTAATTGTTGAGTCAACAATTGTTGGGTTTGCCAATCCAGATTTTGTTTTTGACTGATTTGATTTTTCAATTGTTTCAATTGCAAGAGCTTATTATGATTATCTAATTGAATATCTGATAGTTTATTCAATTGCTTTTGTTGCTTTTTTAAAAGAATTTTTTGCAGTTGATCAGTATTAGGTTTGTTAAAAACAAAACTTTTGCTTTTGGATTGTTTGAAACCATGCAAACGGTCATTATCATAAACGGAAAAATAATATTCATAAGTTTTGTTTTCTGCTAAATGAATGGTATCAGGAAATATAAAGAATTTTTCAATAAAACCGGAAGGAGTAACAGGCAAAGAAACTGAATGATATTGATTATCAGAAGCAGATTTATAAAAAAGTTTTAGTTTTTTGATTTGATGATCATCCGTAGCTGTAATTCTATGATGATTTTGCATATTTAGACTATCTACAATCAAGTCTACTTTTATTTTGGGATATTCATCGTTAATTACCTGTATATGATAAGTAAAATCCGGACTTTTATAAGGAGTATTATTCTTTGGTTGGATGGTATAATCAAAAGATTTTGTAGCATGAAAAGAAAAAGAAACTCGATTGGAAAAAACAGGTAGAATACTATCAAATAAAGAAGTGTGAAAAGCTAATGAATCTGTATTGGAAAAAGAAAAATTCCAAATCAAACGAGAACCTTCAGGAACAGTCAAATTGGTTAATTGATGAACAAGTTTAGTTGATAAATGTAAATATGAAGGATATTGTATTTTTAAAGAATGACCTAAAATAAGCGGCGGGTAGAAAGCTTTAATATGAAAAGGACCAAATGGGTATCCACCGGCAGAAAGTTTAAAGTCAAAACTGTTTTGAATATTTTTTAGCTTTATATTAAAAATAGAGTCATTTTGTTTGATGAGATGAATGGGAGGAAAATTCTCACGATATAAAACAATGGATTGGGGAATTTCTGTTCCGGTTACCAAAACTTGCAGTAAAAAATCATTTCCCGAAAGAACACTATTATCAGAAAGTAATTGCAAATCAAAAGGTACAGGAGGATGGTATTCTTTTTGATAGCTAACCAAACGTTGGTAACTCTGTTTGAGTTCTTTATCAAAATGAAATAATTTGGATAAACCAATAATAAAAAAAGGGACTATCAATAATACTAAAAATTTCCTATTTTTTTTAAAATCAATAGCTTGTGTAAAACTGAAATTTTTAAGTGGTAAAGATTTTTGTTCGATAGAAGCCAATAGGAGTTCGGAATCTTGATTGGATTGTTTCAATTGTATAACATTCAATAGTTTATCTTGAATATCAGGAAAAAAATTACCGATAATTTTAGCTGCTTGTTCGTCGGAAAGCTTTTGTCGGAGTCCGATATATGCACTTAACGGAATAAGAATAAAAACAAATAAAAAGAAAAACAGAATGAGTAATGAGGTATAAAAAAGTATCTTACGAACGGTGGCGGATAACCAAAAAAATTGTTCGAGTAATACCAAGACGAATAAATAAAGAAATGAAAAAAATATAAACAAAACAATCCCTTTAAACAATTCGTTTAGATAATATTTCTTTACAAATTGTTTGAGTTTTTGTTTGATTATATGGAAATTATTTAGTTGCATAAATGTTCCCTGACAATTGCAAAGATACGATTTTAATTAATGGTGAATTATGAATTATGAATTATGAATTATGAATTGTGAATTGTGAATTGTAAATACTGAATGATGTTTGATGACGGATGACCGAAGCAAAAGCCTTCCTTGAAGGTTTTGTAATCCTTCAAGGTATGCAAACAAGCAAGAAGCAAGTGATAAAAATTTAAATATTAAATTGAATAATAAACTAGTAATGATAAACATACCTTCAAGGTGCTTGAAGACCTTGAAGGAAATGAAAGCGTGGCGGCGTGGCGGTGTTTTTATATATATTTCGTTAGCTTGTACGAACACACCCCTAGCCCCTCTCGTAGAGGGGAACTGTGGACGTTTACTAACAACTCTCTGAAAAATAAGAACTTAATGGGGTTTTTAAACAAAATGCTACAAAAATTTTCTATTTGTTATTGCTTAATGAAAGTCTAGCGGCGTTGTGAGAAATTTTAAAATCAAATCTCCTACCATAAAATTTATTAGCTTTGCAAAAAAAATCAAAGATGAACAAAGATATTAGAGTCAGATTTGCTCCCAGTCCTACCGGTCCTTTGCATATGGGCGGCGTTAGAACCGCATTGTTTAACTATTTGTTTGCCCGTAAAAACAACGGAACAATGATTTTGCGCATCGAGGATACCGACCAAAAAAGATTTGTGCCGGGCGCCGAAGAATACATCAAAAACAGTTTGGCGTGGACAGGTATTACTTTTGACGAAGGTGTGGATGATAAAGGAAATTTCGGTCCGTATAAACAAAGTAAAAGAAAAGAAATTTATCAAAAATATATCAAGGAATTAATCGATAACGGAAAAGCATATTACGCATTCGATACGCCCGAAAGTTTGGATAAATTGCGAAAAGAATATGAAAGTCGTAAGGAAGTTTTTAT
>JALSTJ010000156.1 GCA_026983815.1 Flavobacteriales bacterium | reverse complement strand
CACTTGATTATAGTAAATAAAAAACCCGGAGATATCGTTCAAGGAGATAAAACCGGTGATTTGCCTTTATCTGAAATAGTAAAATCTTATATCAAAAAAAAATATAATAAACCCGGAAATGTTTTTTTGGGAGTGGTCCATCGTTTGGACAGACCTACCAGTGGCGCAGTTATTTTTGCACGGACATCCAAAGCCCTGACCAGGCTCAATCAAATGTTGAAAGATAAAAAAATCAAAAAAACTTATTGGGCGATTGTAAAAAATCCGCCTGTTGAAAAACAAGAAAAACTCATACACTATTTAATAAAAAATCCGAAAAACAACAAATCAACAGCTTTTAATCAAGAAAAAAAAGGAAGCAAAAAAGCCGTATTGACTTATAAAATCGTAGGAAAATCGGATAATTATACCTTATTGGAAATTAATTTGGAAACCGGGCGTCATCATCAAATTCGTGCGCAACTGGCAAAAATAGACTCACCGTTAAAAGGAGATTTAAAATACGGATTTTCCAGAAGCAACCGAAACAAAAGTATATCACTTCATGCGGGACATTTATCATTTATACATCCGGTTAAAAAGAATATTATAGAAATAGTCGCTCCTTTTCCAAAGGGAGACATTTGGGAAAAATTTGAATCGATAAATACCAAAATTTGATTTTTATTGCATTTTGAATATACCCAAAAAACTAAATTTTTTATTGTATTTTTGGACAACCAAAATATTTATTCTATGATTTTAATTGCCGATGCCGGATCTACCAAAACCCGATGGGTGCTTGTCAATAACGAAAGAATGCTTATCGGAAAATTTGAATCCGCAGGACTCAACCCGACTGTTTTTGATGAAGAGACTTTAAGTAAAAACATAGCGCGAAATACCCAATTATTAAATTATGCCGGATACATCAAAGAAATTTATTTTTACGGCTCGGGATTGGATGACGAAGAATCTTATAAAAAAATGAATAAGGTTTTATCCGAACTCTTTGATAAAGCCCAAATCAATCTTTACTCCGATATGTTGGCTGCTGCCAGAGCAACTGCCGGAAAAGAATCCGGAATTATTTCGATTATAGGAACCGGTTCAAATTCAGGATTTTATGATGGAGAAAAATACACGGAAACTATCGGTTATTTCGGATATCTTTTAATGGACGACGCTTCGGGAAATTGGTTTGGAAAACAACTGCTTAGAGATTATTTCTATAAAAAAATGCCCGAAAATATCAGCAAGAAATTCAAGCAAGAATACAAAATTGATGAAAAAGATATCTTAACCAAAATTTATCACAAACCCCAACCCAATACTTTTTTGGCTACTTTTTCACCTTTTATGTCCAAACACTATAAATCGGATTATATAAAAAATCTATTGACCCGTGGATTTACAATTTTTGTCGAAGAACAATTAAGTGCATATGAACAATACAGGGATGTTCCATTACATTTCAACGGTTCCATTGCTTACTTTTTTCAAAAAGAACTACTGGAAGTTTTGAAAAAAAATAATCTAAAACTCGGAAAAATCATTCAAGATCCGGTAGAAGAATTGATAGATTATCATCTATAATTCATTTTGTTTTTATAGTTTTGTAATTTATAAATCAAATTTTTATGGAACCTAAATTATCCAATCGAATTCAGTCTCTTGAAACTTCACAAACCATTGCAATGGCTGAACGAGCAGCAGATTTAAAAGCAGAAGGAATCGATATTATCAGTTTGAGTTTGGGAGAACCCGACTTTGACACTCCTGATTTTATCATTGAAGCCGCTGAAAATGCAATAAAAAACAAATTTTTTAAATATCCACCGGTAACCGGATACAAAGATACACGTGAAGCAATCGCCCGAAAATTAAAAAGAGACAATAATTTGGATTATGATATCAATCAAATCGTAGTGTCCAACGGTTCCAAGCAATCCATTTTCAATGCTGCTATGGTATTGGTAAGTCCGGGAGATGAAGTGCTTTTGCCTTCACCTTTTTGGGTAAGTTATAAAGAAATTACAAAATTAGTAGGCGGTATTCCCGTTACAATCAAAGCTACAATAGAAAACGATTTCAAAATCACTCCCGAGCAATTGGATCAAGCCATTACACCCAAAACCAAATTAATGATTTTCAATACGCCAAGTAACCCCAGCGGTTCGGTTTATACAAAAAAAGAATTGGAAGCTTTGGGAGAAGTTTTGTTGAAATATCCCGACATATATATCATTTCCGATGAAATTTATGAATACATCAACTTTACCGGAAATTTTGCAAGTTTTGCCGAAGTTCCGGGTCTAAAAGACCGTGTGGTAACCATTAACGGAGCTTCCAAAGCTTTTGCAATGACCGGCTGGCGTGTGGGTTATATGGCTGCACATCCTACTATTGCCAAAGCTTGTATCAAAATCCAAAGTCAAGTTACTTCCGGCGCCAATTCCATTGCACAAAAAGCAATGATTGCCGCTTTGGACGGTGGAAGAGAAAAAATAAAATATATGATTGATGCCTTTGACGAAAGAAGAAAACTGGTCTATCAATTACTGAACGATATCCCCGGATTCAAAGTAAATATGCCCGAAGGAGCTTTTTATTTTTTTCCCGAAGTAACGGAGTTTTTCGGAAAAGAATTTAACGGATACAAAATCAATAATGCTACGGATTTATCTATGTATCTTTTGGAAGAAGCCAAAGTTGCTACCGTAACCGGAGAAGCTTTTGGAAATCCCGAATGCTTGCGTTTTTCTTATGCTACTTCCAAAGAAGATTTAATTGAAGCATTTACAAGAATCAAAAAAGCATTAAAATTTTAAAATTCAACAAATTGGGAATAGACGT
>JALSTJ010000155.1 GCA_026983815.1 Flavobacteriales bacterium | reverse complement strand
GCACTTCTTCTTTAAAAATCGATTTCATTTCAAAAGGCACTCCGGGTAAGAAAATAAAAATTTTTCCATCTTTTTCAATCCACATTCCTGGAGCAGTTCCATATTTATTCCATAAAATTTCGGATTTTGAAGGCAAAAAAGATTGTCCTTTATTATTTAATGTATAAGGGTAATTCATTTTTGCAAACATTTCCTTAATATGTTCTTCTATTTCCGGATGAAAAACCAGTTGATCATTAAAAAATTCAGCAATAGTTTTTTTGGTAAGATCATCAAGGGTAGGACCTAAACCTCCCGTAACAATGACCAAATCCGCTTCGGTTTCATTTAAAGCATTTTTGATTTCTTTCGGGTCATCTCCAATAGCCATTATTTTCTCAACATCAAAACCCAAATCGGTTAGCTTTTTTGCTAACCATTGCGCATTGGTATTGTTGATTTGACCGATAAGTATCTCATCTCCAATATTGAGAATTTCAGCTTTCATTGTTTTTTACATTATTTAAAGTCTGCAAAATTAAGAATTTTTTTTAGATAATTTGGCAAATTTTAACAATAATTTTTTGATTTCTCCATTGTCAAATTGAATAATAGCTTTTTTGTTGGAACCTTGATCTTCAAAACGCACAATTTCACCACTACCGAATTTTTGATGCACTACTTTATCTCCTATATTAAAATCAGATGCCGCAATGAAATTATTGTTATTTTTTATTTCCGATACTTTTCTAAGATTTTTAGGTAAGGGATTTGGATTTTTTTTAGGATTATTCGATTTTAATGATTTTTTTTGATTTTTTTTCAACGAAAAGTCGGATTTTTCAAAAATTTTTTCATCAACAAAAGGATTTCCCGCGAGTTCTCCCGGTTTATAATTGAATTGTAAATATTTTTCATCAATTTCCGTAATGAAACGACTCGGTTCGGCAAAATTTAATTTTCCCCACCGATATCTACTTTCTGCAAATGTTATGGTTGCTCTTTTTTCAGCTCTTGTTAATGCCACGTAGAATAATCTCCGTTCTTCTTCCAATTCAGAACGTGTATTTACGGACATTGCCGAAGGAAACAAATCCTCTTCCATTCCTACAATATATACATTGGGGAACTCCAAACCTTTTGCCATGTGAACCGTCATCAAAGTTACCTTATTGTCATCTTCATTTTTCTTATCCAAATCGGTATATAAAGCCACATCTTGCAAATAAGAAGTAAGCGATATATCGGCATCCGGTTCTTCCTTTTGCACATCTATAAAATCTTGAATGGCATTCATCATTTCTTCAATATTATCCACTTTGCTCAAACCTTCGGGAGTTAGATCTTTTTTATATTCTTGTAAAAGTCCGGTATTTTTTATGATATATTCGGTTATTTCAAAAGCATCTTTTTCTTTGGCTAATGCCTGAAAACTTTTGATTTTCAGTGCAAAATCGGCAATACGTTTTTGAGTTGGTTTATTAATTTTCAATCCTAATTTTTCAATATTTTCTACAATATCAAAAAGCGAAACTTTATAATGGTCTGCCGCCAAAGTCAGTTTGTCCATAGTCGTTGCACCGATTCCACGCGCAGGAAAATTGATAATTCTACGTAAAGCTTCGTCATCTTTCGTATTGATTACCAAACGTAAATACGCCAATATATCTTTGATTTCTTTACGTTGATAGAAAGACAAACCACCGTAAATCATATAAGGAATTCCCTTTTTTCTTAAAGCATCTTCTATCGCACGGGATTGACTATTGGTACGATAAAGAACAGCAAAATCTTTGGCTTGCAATTGATGTCTCATCTGCTGTTCAAAGATATCAGAAGCTACAAATCTTCCTTCATCGGCATCGGAGTAGGTTCTTATCACACGGATTTTTTCTCCTTCTTCGTTTGCCGTCCAAACGATTTTGGGTAATTTTTCTTTATTTTTCTCTATTAAAGAATTGGCTGCTCCTACAATATTTTTAGTAGAACGATAATTTTGTTCCAATTTATAAATCTCTGCATCGGGATAATCTTTTTTGAAATTGAATATATTTTGAATATTCGCCCCGCGAAAACTGTAAATACTCTGTGCGTCGTCCCCCACCACACAAATATTTCTATACCGATTGGCCAATGCTCTTACAATTAAATATTGCGAATGATTGGTGTCTTGATACTCATCCACCAAGATATAATGAAAACGTTTTTGATACTTCATCAAGACCTCGGGAAAACGTGTAAAAAGTTCATTGGTTCGCAAAAGCAAATCGTCAAAATCCATAGCGCCGGCACGAAAACATTTATCTACATATTTTTGATAAACGGTTCCCATTTCGGGACGTTTGGCGTAAACATCCGCTTCAATGAGTTCCGGATTATTAAAATATGCACGAACGGTAATCAGATTATTTTTGAATTTGGAAATTCTGCTTTGAACAATTTTAGGTTTATATATATCGCTATCCAGATTCATCTCCTTGATGATTTGTTTAATCACTTGCAACGAATCTTGGGTATCATAAATCGTAAAATCTCTGGGAAAACCCAATTTATCGGCTTCTTCTCTCAGGATTCTGGCAAAAACCGAGTGAAAAGTTCCCATCCATAGATTTTTAGCTTCACTCGGACCTACAATATTGGCAATCCGTTCTTTCATTTCGCGCGCGGCTTTATTGGTAAAAGTCAATGCCAAAATATTAAACGGATCTATACCCTGCTCCATCAAATAAGCTATTCTATATGTCAGCACGCGAGTTTTTCCCGAACCTGCTCCTGCAATAATCATTAAAGGACCTTCTTTTTGAAGGACAGGTGCTCGTTGTGCATCATTGAGTTCTTTTAAGTAGTTTTTTTGTTCCATAATAA
>JALSTJ010000154.1 GCA_026983815.1 Flavobacteriales bacterium | reverse complement strand
TAAATATCGGCAATGAAAGTGATGTATATTTTGGAACTTCAAGTAATCAATATCAAGCATATAAAACTTTCTTGGATAGTGTTATCCCTTATGCCAAACAAAAATATTTTGCATTACACGGAACTAATCTAAAAGTAGGCACCACTTTCACTTTTGAGGGCTTGACTTCCTCATCAACCTCCTCTTTATGTCATTTGGTAAATAATTCAACTGATATGGTATCAACAACTTATTATCCTCTGAATCCTGATTTTACTATGGGACCACCTAATATTGTTTTCAATCATTTTAATAATTTGATAAATCAATATAATAACCCTTCAAAACCCATTTATATCGTGGAATTAGGTTATGCTTCATCTTTACAATGTAATAGTTCCGAAAATCAACAAGCACAATTTTATCAAAATGTTTTTGAAGCTTGGGATAATCATTCCGATATAATCAGATACATTTCTTTTTTTAAACTAACCGATTGGTCACAAGAGCAAGTCAATTATTTTGCCAATTATTACGGAATTACCGATCCTATTTTTCTGGAATTTCTTCGAACTTTGGGTGTAAGAGAAAACAATGGAAATCATAAACCGGCATTTGATATCATTGCTTGTGAATTATTTTCAAGAAATTGGTGCACAACAGATTGCGTCATTGGTTCTACTGATGATTTACAACCAAATATGATGACTATTTTTCCAAATCCAGCGGAGAATAAAATTTTTATAAAAATTAAACATCCAATAAAATCTATAAAAATTTATAACTTTTCCGGTCAAATTCTTTACCGGGGAAAGAAAAAAATCATCAATTTAGAAAAATTCCCCAATGGATTTTATATGGTAAAAGTTAAAACAAAAAACAATCACATTTTTATAAGAAAGTTGATTAAAAATTAGTTTAAAGGGTAAATCCTTATTTATATTAATTCTAAAATAATTTTTTAGCTTATTTTTGCAAAATTAAAACAATTTTGAATGAGTAAAAAAGCGGCATTTACAACACTGGGATGTAAACTCAATTTCTCCGAAACCTCGATGATTTCAAAAAAAGTAGCCAACCAAGGTTTTGAAATTACCGGTTTCAAAGAAAAAGCCGATTTGTATGTTATCAATACGTGCACGGTTACGGAAAATGCCGATAAAAAATTTAAACAATACGTCAAACAAGCACTCAAACACAATCCCGATGCAATGGTGATTGCCATCGGTTGTTATGCACAACTCAAACCCGAAGAATTGGCGGATGTGGAAGGAGTGGATATGGTATTGGGAATCGAAGAAAAATTTCGTTTGCCACAATATATCGATAAACTTACAAAGAAAAACAAAGCGGAAATTCATTCTTGCGAAGTGGAAAGTTCCGAAGCTTTCTTTTCGGCTTATTCATCCGGCGACAGAACCCGTTCTTTTTTGAAAATTCAAGACGGTTGCGACTATCCTTGCACCTATTGCACCATTCCGTTGGCACGCGGAAAAGGACGAAACGGAACCGTTGAACAAGTGGTGGCAAATGCCAAAGAAATCGCAAGCAAAGGCATCAAAGAAATCGTGATAACGGGAGTAAACATCGGAACTTTTACGGATAAAAGCAACGGAAAAACCAGAAAATTTATCGATTTAATCCGAGCATTAGACCAAGTAGAAGGTATCGACCGCTACCGTATTTCCTCTATTGAACCCAATTTGCTTACAGATGAAATTATTGAATTTGTTGCACAATCCGAACGATTTGTTCCGCATTTTCACATTCCCTTGCAAAGCGGCAGCAACGATTTATTAAAAAAGATGAAACGCAGATATTTGCGTGAACTCTACACCCAAAGAGTTGAAAAAATCCGTCAATTGATGCCCGATGCTTCCATCGGAGTGGATGTAATTGTAGGATTTCCCGGAGAAACCGAAGAAAGATTTTTGGAAACTTATCATTATTTGAACGAATTGGATATTTCCTACCTGCACGTTTTTACCTACTCCGAACGAGCCAATACCGAAGCCATAAAAATGGAAGGAAGTGTCCCGAAAAATATCCGAAACAAACGCAGCAAAATGCTCCGCGGATTGTCGGCCAAAAAAGAAACCGCTTTTTATCACTCACAAATAGGAAAAGAAAAAAAAGTTCTTTTTGAAAAAACCGAAAAAGAAAACCAAATGCACGGATTTACAGACAATTATATAAAAGTTTCCTATCCCTACAAGGAAAATTTGGTAAATACTTTGCAAAAAGTCCGTTTACAAGCAATTGATTCCAAAGGTCTGATGAAAGTAAAAATATTATAACTTTATCCAAAATTATCGTATATGTATTTTGAAAAAACTTATGAAAATTCCAGAGAAAAATTTTTGGAACTTAGTCATAAAATCCAAGAAAAATACCCTCAAACCCAGATTGAATCGGTATTGATGCCACCGCAAAATACGGAAAATCTTTTTACGGACATTTGTTATATTCCAAACCAAAAATCGGATACTTTGATTTGGATAATATCAGGCACACACGGCATTGAAGCTTATACAGGATCAGCTGTTCAACAAATGATTATGGAAGAATTTATATTATCCCAACAAAATCTTTCCGCTTCTTATTTATTTGTTCACAGCTTAAATCCTTATGGTCAAAAAAACTACCGGCGAGTGAATGAAAACAATGTAGATTTAAACAGAAATTTTGTATTAGACAACAAGGTTTTTGAACTCAAAAATAACGGATACAATCAAGCTTACGCCCGATTTAACCGTTTCTTGAACCTTAACAAAAAATATCAAAAAAAGAATTTTGAAAAAACCCGTTTTCTCTTAAAAAGTTTTGGAAAAATTTTTAAAGAAGGCATCAAAGCATTCAGACAAGCCGT
>JALSTJ010000153.1 GCA_026983815.1 Flavobacteriales bacterium | reverse complement strand
ATCAATGGATTGTTGCCAATAATTTGAATATCGGAATTTGGAAATGGTTCAATCTATACGGCGATTGGGCATTTAAAAAAAACAAAGGCGAAAAAGCCGGATTTTATTACGACAGCGGCTTACGTATCAATTTGGTTCAAGACTATTTTGAAATATTTTTCCCGGTATATTCATCCCTTGGAAACGAACTGAAAGACCCCGAATATTATAAAAAAATCCGATTGGTATTTACCATTGACCTGCAAAGATTATTCAAAATGTATAGCCGTGGATGGTATTGACAATGTTTTATTATCCAAAGTGCACCTTGAAAGTTTTTAAATACCTTTAAGGTATGCAAAGTAAAAAACAAATTATACTAATTTCATATCTCGATTCTCAAATTCAATATCGAAATATACTTTCACGTTCAAAGCCCTAAAAACTTTCAAGATGGTTTCAAATCGAGCATCATTTAAATGATTTTCAATTTTGGAAATTTGAGCTTTTTTCACTCCAACCAATTTACCTAATTGTTCTTGTGTTAATCTTTTTTCCTTTCGCAATTTCTTAATTGTTTCTCCCAAGATATCAAGGCGCAATTCGTTTTCAAATTTGTCCCTATCCTTTGTTCCTAATTTCCCAATATGTTTATCAATCAAAGTGTCCAAACTTGTAGTTTTCATATTTTTTATTTTTTTAGTTCATTAAAATACCGCTTCCTTAAATTTTCAGCTTTTTCAATTTCTTTTTTTGGTGTCTTTTGGGTTTTCTTTTCTATCCCGTGAGTTGATATAACCAGTGTATTGGTTTTATCTGTCTTATCCCAAAAAGCAAATAATCTGTAATGAGTTCTATTATAAACTGTTCTAAATTCCCATATATTTTTGTTCAATTTTTTAAAAATCTTTTGATCATTAGTCAATTGGGCTTTTTTCAGATTATACAATATCTTTTCTCTCACTTTTTTTTCCAAATTTTCAATAAATACAATAGCTTCCTCCAAAAATTCAATTCAATATTTCGACTTCATTATATAATATTTCTACAAATATACAAAAGTTTCCTTAAATGGAAACAAATTTCATTATTTTTTTTGATTTGTAAGTTCAATCAAATACTCAAAACCTCATCAACAAATCCATAAGCGCAACAGCAGCAGCTTTGGATTTTTTCGCAATTATGCTTTCAGGTGTGTTATCCCCTACTTCATAAGTAATTCCGTTGGCATCAAATTGTATTTTAAACCAATTTTTTGAAACCGGCTGTAAGATATCGCTTGCTACATATTTTGTTTTGAACGGATAAACCGAACGATCGATACTTGACGTCCAAAATTGTTGAAAATCCGGTAATTGCGTCGAAATATTTTCATTATAAACATAATAAATATCCTTAAAAGTAGAATGAAAATCAATCCCCAAAACCACTTGATTTTTTCCTTGCTTGGCTTTTCGTATAATAAAATCCGTTACGGCATTAATCTCCGGCTGTCGATAATACGCCCAATCCCTATTTAAGTCAATCCCGTGAGCATTATGTCGCCAATGGCCCAAATCCACACCGTCGGGATTGAGCAAAGGAAATACCCAAATATCATATTTTTTATAAAAATTCCTTGTCAAAGCATCATCTTTCAACAATTCCGACACAAAATATTGCAAAGCCATAAAACCAGTTACTTCCGGCGGATGCTGACGGCTCAACAATATAATAACTTTTTTGTTTTCCGAACTCCCTTCGCCTATTCTAAAATAAGGAATATCACGCCCCAAAACCGATTTACCCACTATCTTTTGCTCTTGAAAAAACTTATTTTGCGACAGACTATCCACCCAATGTTTAACATCGGTAGAATTGATTATTTTTTGAGCGGCAATCCATTGAGGTTTTGCATTCAAATGCAAGGGAAAACTGACCGAAACCGAATCCACACCATAATACAAAGCTTCAATTTTTTTCCAATCCTTACGATTGCTACTGATTTTAGGATTATATCGATGTTTGGCGTGGAGGTAATTCAATTGTAAATAAATATCTTTATCAACCGTTGAACTGATTTTAAAAGCATACCAAGGGCTTGGATTTATCGGATAATTTTCAGGACTGATTTCAACCCTATACAACGTATCGTTTATTTTGCTAAAAGCGTTCATACGCGCACCGTCAAAATCGTTAGCTACCGTAATTTCATCAATCTTGAATTTTCCTTTTTTCTGAAAATCAATTTTTTTGTCCCGCGTATCCACCGGTTTTTTAAAATCATAAGTCTTTCTTGTATAATAATTTGTCTTACAAGCTTGCAAAGTCAGCAATATCAATAGCAATCCCAATATTTTTTTCATCTGTTTATAATTTTCATTCAATATTAACAATTTTTTTTTAATTTTAATGGCGTGCCCCTTCCTTCAAATCATCCGCCTATACCAAAAGCACCTATTTTTTATTCCGGAATAAATTAGAATTATTTTTACGAGTTCAAGGCAAAAAACACAGTCATATCCATAGATACGACGAGTATTTTTAACGCAGAAATCGCGAAAATAAAATGATTTATTGAATTAATAAAGAGGTGCTTTTGGTATTACTCCACGGGTCGTGTTTTCCGCTCATAGTCCCGCCCGCAAAAACACACAAAAAATTATAAATTTCAAGAGCTTCCGTTGGTCGCTTTGCTCTTTATATTTTTGTAGTGTTTTGCCGTGCGGGAGCTACCGCTCCAACCACTCACGCGGGGCAAACCGCCACAACATTTCATTAAATCAATCGTCTGTGCTAACGGGTTGTCACAATTTTTGCCAAAAAGCAAAAATTCCGCCAACCCCATTAATATTTCAATCATTAATTCCCCCTCATTTCATACGGGACTATAAACATC
>JALSTJ010000152.1 GCA_026983815.1 Flavobacteriales bacterium | reverse complement strand
TTACCTGCTGGCTATTCTATTGTTCATTCGCTTTGTCATTCTTGTTCTGATTATATTTTTTTAAATATATAATTATAAAACCAATTTGTAATAAAGTTCCCAATACTGATGGCAGAAACTGACTGTAAGGTTGATACTGGTTTAAAACAGTTCCGGAAAAAGCAGATAAAAGTGCTGTAAACGCACCTATCATTTTATATATATGTTCGTAAAGCCAAATATTTTCATACAATTTTTTAGGAATTAAATACCGCAAAAAATCATATAACACTATTATGGTTAATGCACCAATTGTGCTATAAATAATAATTGGTGACCAATACAAACCAATTGAATGAAAGTAGTTCAAAAAGTAAAATACAGAAATTATAGATAGTATGGCAATTATTATGTCGACAAGTTTTGGAGTATTTGTTTTAGAGACAACTATCCTATATCCTGAAAACCCATAATACGCACTTAATATTGTAATAATCATTAGAAATGAATTTCTTTTAAAGATAAAAACACCTATAAATCCCGTCACTACTACAATTATCAAAAGTAATAAAAATACACGTCCAATTTTCCTATGTTTCGGTGATCCTTTTTTATTCATTAATACTATAAAGCCCAATAAAAGAGCCAAGGTTCCTGCTAATACGTGAACAATGATATTTAATAGATGTAATATTGTATAATTTTCCATTTTGTTTTTATTTACAAATGCTTGTACATTGACTGCATTTTGAATTAATATTTACCTGTTTTGCTTTCGATTTAGCTTTTTTAAGAGCAATTCTTTTTCTAATATCAGGTATCACTTCAGGGCTTTTTTCTTTAAATTTATTTCTATTCCAAACAAACTTAAACTTAACAGCATTTTCAGGACACACATCAATACATTTTCCGCAGAGGATGCACTCTGAATTAGTAATTAATCCATTATTTTTTATGATTTCATCAATCATTGGAATTCTTACCAAACATTCATTTTCACAAATTTTACATAAAGTACACTTCTGAGTATCTATAACAGGTAATAAACGAGAATATTTTGCACCAACAGCACTTAGAGAACCTACAATACATAGATTTTTACAAGCCCAACGTCTTTCTGCAATAAAACCAAAAAACAAAGCTATTGAAATGTCGATAAACCATACTAATTGATAATGCTTGTTGAAGTTTAGTTTTAAAAAATTTGTGATTATTTTGAAATCGTGAGTGATACCTTGTCGTTTATTATAAAAATAAAAGAAAATTGCAGATGTAAAAAACATAAGCAACATAAGACTGCGCAACCATAATTTTGGCTTTTTCCATTTTAACTTATATAATGACTTTTGAGAAGAAAGGTCACTGGCAGAACCAAAAAAGCAGAACCATCCACAACCAACTCTACCAATTAAAGGTGTTGATATAATAAAGAAAGCCCAGATCAATAACGCAAAAGTAATAACTCCCCAATAAATGGAGTGCCAAATAAAACCTAAGGCAAAGTATTGAAAAAATATTGGAGTAATTAATAAAAAGAAAGTTTTAATCAGTGAATTGTATGTAAAAATTTTTTTCATCATAAATTGAATTGTTATGACAAAATTAGATACAAAAAGAATTCAAAAATTAATAATGTGATAAAACGGAAGAAAAAATGATAAAACGGAAAGGAAGGATTATTTACTTATAAAATAGAGTGTTTTATTTTTTCAATGACTGATTTGGATATATTTCTGGAAACAGGAATTTTATAATCATTTTTTATTAAATAAAATGTATATCCTTTTGCATTTCCGGTAACATTATTAACTTTTTCAAGATTTAAAACATACGATTTATGACATCTAATAAATTGATTTGAGACAGAAACAATGTTTTCTATACTTTTTAAACTAGTACGTATCAAACTTTTTTTGATTTCTCCCTTTTTTTCATAGAATAAATAACAATAATTTCCTTCTGCCTTAATAAAAAAAAGATTGTTTTCATTAATAATGATTTCATCTTTTGTGTTTTTAGCAAAAATAAATTTATGATTAGAAGTTCTTAATAGGTCGTTTGGTTTTATATTTTTCATTATCTCAATTACATCTTTATTATTTTGTTTATACAAACGCCTTTCAGCAATAAACACTAAAATTATTAAGGGTAAAATACTTAGAATTATAGACCTTAGAATTATTCTAAAAATATAAAAAAGAAGTGACGTGTTAGGATTTTCTTTATAAAACGCTATAATTCCAACAACAATACCGATAGTAATTACCGAAACAATTAAAAAAATAAGTGTCTTTTGAATATTCCATTTTTCAGGGTCAAATAATTTTGGAAATATTGCTGGAAAAAATAAACTAAATAAAAGTGAAACTAAAATAACTACTAAACCATAGCCAAATATATCAACGGTATTAGCAAAAGAAAAATATTTTTTATTAGAATAATTTAGAATAATTATACCTAAAACTATTATTAAAGTAAAAAATGTTGGAATAAAAAGCTTTTGTTGAATATTTTCATAAAAAGGAAAAGGTTTTTTTAACCAAACATTGATTTTTTCCATACTGTATATTTTGTTCATTACAATCTTATATTTATAACTTTTCCTATTTGCTAAATCCATTTGTATTTTGTGCTTGCAGGTAACGTTCTAAATATGGTGCGTTTGGCATTTTAAAACACCAAATTTTCGATTTTGCACTATGTTTATTAATTGCTATCATATTGAATTTTAGCACTATCTGCCAAATGCACTATATTTTTGTGTGTGCCTCGAATGGCAAATATAAGTTTTTTTCTTAAAAGTAAGGAGAAGCATCCCAAAGGGTTAAAGTCCCAGACACGAGGAAGTAACGTTCCTAAGTGAAGCAAGCGGCAAGGTGGTT
>JALSTJ010000151.1 GCA_026983815.1 Flavobacteriales bacterium | reverse complement strand
GCTTCTGCATTGTCTCCTCCAAAAGTCAATTGCTTAACCGACTTGAAGTGTTTTTTTTCTTTATCGTAAAAAACCTTTTGCACCAATTTGGTTTCGCCGGATTTTCCATCGGCTTTTTTGGAAGAATGTTTACAGCCCGTAATTCCCAAACCGGCTATCGCTATAAAGTAAAACAGTAATTTTCTCATAAATTTATATATTTGTAAATAATTGTGGCAAAAATAATTAAAGCATTTTGATATAAAAAATTAATTTATATCGAAATCGAAACAAAAAATATCGAAAAAAATAGTATTATGAATTATTTTGATTTGCTTATCGCCCTGTATTTGGCTTGGGGATTTTACAACGGATTTAAAAAAGGAATTATCTATATGTTGGTTTCTTTTATCGCTATAATTTTGGCCATTTATGCAGCCATTCATTTTTCATATTTGTCTACGGATTATCTGGCACAAATACTACATAAAGATCCCGAAGACTTGAAAATTCTTTCCTATGTCGTAACTTTTATTTTGGTTTTTGCCGCTATGCATTTGATTGGAAAAATATTGGATAAGTTTATCAAAGCGGTTGCCTTGGGTTTTGTCAATAGATTGGCAGGTGGTGCTTTATCCGTAGCCATTAAAGTGGTTGTCGTGAGTTTGATTTTGTATCTTTTTGATCAAGCCAATCAGATTTTTCCGGTGGTATCTCAGGAAACAATCAATGAAAGTGCTTTGTATCGTCCGATAAAAAATCTTTCACCCGTTATTTTACAAAATATCGAAAAACTAAAACATAATGAAAAACTGAAAGATTTTAAGGATAAGAATTTTGATTTGAATAAGAATCAAAATAAAGATAGTATTTCAAAATAAATATTTTTTTCAGTCTTAACATCCCCTACAACTCTTAGAATAGCATCTGAGAATTTTATTATCCTTATATTGGATATCAAATATTAAAAACACCTGAGAATTTTTATATTTTTAGTAACTTAGCTATTTATTCAAATTATGCTTCAACAACCCGTAAAATATTTATCCGGAATAGGTGAAAATAGAGCCAAGCTTTTGGACAAGGAATTGGGAATCAAAACTTATGGAGATTTGCTCAATCATTTTCCTTTTCGATATATCGACCGAAGCAAATTCTATAAAATATCGGAAATACGAAGCGTTAATGCCGATATTCAATTGACGGGAAAAATCCGTTCTTTTGAGGAAATGGGTACCGGCAAAAAAAAACGTTTAACGGCTGTTTTTTATGATGATACGGGAGAAGTAAAATTAGTTTGGTTCAAAAATTATCAGTGGATTAAGGACAAATTGAACTTTAACGATACTTATGTAGTTTACGGAAAACCCCAATTGTTTAACCGAAAATTTAATTTGGCTCATCCCGAAATCGAAACTTTGGAAGAACGCAAGAAAAAATCCTTTTTGAAACTCCAACCGGTTTATCCTTCTACGGAATTGCTTCAAAAAAAAGGATTTACCAACAAAGTTTGGATAAAAATTATGCATCAACTCTTTCAACAAACGGGTTTAAAATTCAAAGAATCTTTACCTGAAACCGTTCGCAATGAATTGAATTTGTCAGATAAAAACCAGGCGCTTTTCAACATACATTTTCCGCAAGATATCAACCGCTTGCAAAAAGCACAAACCCGTTTAAAATTTGAAGAACTTTTCTATTTGCAATTGCAATTGCTCATAAAAAATATCCATCGAAAAAAGAAAATCAAAGGACATATTTTTGAAAAAATCGGGGATTATTTTTCAAAATTTTATGAAGAAGTCTTGCCTTTTGAACTGACGAATGCCCAAAAACGTGTAATAAAGGAAATCCGTAAAGATGTCAAAAGCGGAGCGCAGATGAATCGGCTTTTGCAAGGCGATGTCGGAAGTGGCAAAACCATTGTGGCGTTTATCGGGATGCTGATGGCTATTGACAACGGTTTTCAAGCATCTATGATTGCTCCTACTGAAATTCTTGCCCAACAGCATTACGTTGGAATAAAGAAATTTGCGGAAGCATTGGGGTTGAAAATAGCATTATTGACCGGTTCTACCAAACAAAAAGAACGCAGAACAATTCACGAGAGTTTGGAAAACGGCGAACTGAATATTTTGGTAGGGACACACGCCGTTTTGGAAGATAAAGTAAAATTCCGAAATTTGGGATTGGCTATCATCGATGAACAACATCGTTTTGGGGTGGCACAACGTTCCAAAATGTGGAAAAAGAACCAAATTCCCCCGCATATTTTGGTGATGACCGCTACTCCCATTCCCCGGACCTTGGCATTGACCCATTATGGCGATTTGGATGTTTCGATTATCGATGAATTGCCACCCGGGAGAAAACCTGTAACTACGCTACATCGTTATCAAAAAGACCGATTGAAAGTTTTTCAATTTATCAAATCCGAATTGGACAAAGGACGACAAGCTTATGTGGTATATCCGTTGATTGAAGAAAGCGAAGTCTTGAACTATGAAAATCTGACGGATAACTTTGAAAAAATACAAAAGTTTTTCGAAAATACTCCGTTCAAAGTAGGAATGGTTCACGGCAGGATGAAACCGGAAGAAAAAGATGCCGCGATGGAAAAATTCAAAAACAACGAAACGCAAGTTTTGGTTGCCACTACTGTAATTGAAGTAGGAGTGGATGTTCCCAATGCATCGGTTATGTTGATAGAAAGTGCTGAACGTTTCGGACTTTCACAATTGCATCAATTGCGTGGAAGGGTTGGACGGGGTGCCGAAAAATCCTATTGTATTTTGATGACGGATTACAAACTCTCGCAAGAAGCCCGCACACGAATAGAAACGATGACTGCAACCAACGACGGATTTAAAATTGCCGAAGTCG
>JALSTJ010000150.1 GCA_026983815.1 Flavobacteriales bacterium | reverse complement strand
AAGGAGTTACACAATACGGAACGGGTTCCCGTTTACGTGGAAGTTGGGCTAAAAACCTCAAATTATACAAAGAAATGATGACCGGCTATCCTTATAATTTTACCAATGAAATTGCAGGAAAAACCGGAACTACACAAAATCACTCCGATGGTTGGTTTATGGGAATGGTGCCTAATCTTACCACAGGTGTTTGGGTAGGTGCGGAAGACCGTGCAGTTCATTTCAAAAGTATTCAATACGGACAAGGAGCTTCTATGGCGCTGCCGATTTGGGGATTGTATATGAAAAAAAATTATGCTGATAAAGATTTGAAAATTTCCAAAAAACCATTTCCCAAACCGGCAAATTTAAATATTAATCTGGACTGCAATAAAAAATCCAATTCCAATGACGACACTCATCCGAAATCACATCCCGAAGATGATATGGATGATGATTTGGATGGGTAAAAAATTTAAAAAATCCTCAGTAAATTTCACTGAGGATTTTTTTATAGTCAAACCAAAATTATTGAACAATGTCAATATCGGTGCAAATTTTCCCATCGGTGATTTGATGTGTGGTTCCATTGTCGTCGTAACTGCCCGAAAAATTTATTTCAACAGGATCGCCTACGGCATTTGCTCCTCTAATAATGGTAAAAGTTATATTTACATTGGTCTTATTGTTTAGAAAGCTGATATTTCCTACCTCATTAGTGGTAAACCAATCCGAAGCAAACGGAGCGCTTTCGTCGGTATCGGTTATAGTAGAATGATAATAAAATCCGTTTTGTCCGTTTACGACTTGGTCTGTCCAAATATCGTAAAATTTTCCAATGGCTGCATCATTATGAATTTCGGCAGTTACTTGTGCATTGTCAAATTCATATAAAGTGCCATCTATTTTGTAAGATATTCCATTGTTAGAACAACTTTCGGGTTCAGGTTCAGGTTCAGGTGTTGGGGTACAACTTTGACCAATGCTAAAAAGTGCTGCAACGAGCAGTAAAATCGGGGTAATTGTTTTTAGTTTTTTCATGATTTAATAATTTTTATAATTTAATTGTATATTTCAAACCCATATAACATTTTATTGTTTATGGGATATTCGTTTATGGTATTGCTGATAAGTTTTATTTCAAAAACAATGGAATTAATATTACCCATATCAGCATAAGAAAAATAATAACTATCATCACAAGGGTCATAAGTTGAACAAACCCAGGCATTACCATTGATAATACTCAATACAGACATACTTAATTGTCCAGTTAAATTTTTTAATGGACTTACTTGCGGTGTACCACTGCTTAAATCTATTTTTACCAATTTTAAATCGGTATTGTTAGGGTCGGTATAATTTCCACGCAAAGCATATAAAGTATTCGTATCTACATATTCCACTCCAAAATAAATCACCTTATTTGTGGTATCATCATAGTTTTCCAAATAATATTCATTCCAAGAGTTATTGGAATGATTGTAAATAATCAATTTGGTATTGGCAAGATAAAATATTTTATCCGTTTTATCTGAAGTATTTGAGATATAAGCAGGTGCAAATAAGCCCGCATTGCTAAAGTCAACATTAGGATATTGGCTAATGATGTTTCCTTGCTCATCATTAACAACACAATCTGCACTTTGTAAGGGACCGCCCCAGCCGGTAGTAGTTATATTAATTAACTTTAAAAAATACAAACTATTTCCTAAAAATTCGGGGTGAACTCCACTTCCGGTTGGAATTTGACCGGTAGTAATTGTACCTGTATTTATATCATAAGTATATAAATCTGGAGTTTCTGAAAAATGATAAACTATTTTTCCATTTGGACTGATAGTAGATTCCATAAGATTTAATAACCCTGATGTAATAATAAAATTTTGATTAGCAGTTAAACTATTAGGAGTCGATAAAACATTTGATTTTTGATATTCATAAATATTATAGGTTCCGGTAGCGGAATCCCAATGTGTAGATGCCATGGTGTAAAATTTGGCATCACAAGGGGTATTGGGATCATTATTGTCATTGGTATCACATGAAGTGAGAAGCCCAAATGCAATAAATATCATGAGGATGTTAAATTTTTGTTTCATATTTTTATTTAAGTTTTTAAATTTATTTCTTTTTTTAGTCTAAAATAACTCCAATGGTCCCTTCATAATGTCCGGTTATGGTTTGTCCGTTTTGGGTAGGAAATTCATAATCAACATTTATAGTTCCCGTTTGAGTCTGAGAGTCAAAAGTATATGAGTTTAATGTTATGAAGGGACCTATTGGTCCGGGTGTATAAATAGTTTGGAGCGGATCATTTTGAGTTGTATCTTCATTATCTTCTCCAAACTCAATCCCTGTATAAAAAAATGGTGGTGTTAAGGATTCTACTGTAAGATGATGCCCTATAACACTATCAGTTGGACCACCAATATATTGGACTCCGGTTTGAATGTTAGGATAAGTAGGTGTAACAATACTAGGGTTCTCGGTACTTCTGATATTATAAAAGACAAAGTTTGTTGTATTTAACGTAAATAAATAATCACCGGATGAACCGTTTACATTTGTATCATTATCATACATTCTACCGTTGGTAAAAAATAGATTAATCTCGTTTTGGTCATCATCGAACTCTATATAACAATTTGGAGTTTCGTAAAATGTATTATTTACGGTAAATCCATCTGTAGGATTTTGCGGATCGGTTTGTTGATCGTCATTCTTATCACAAGCAATTAGTGTGATAAGTAAAGCTAAACTATAAATTATTTTTTTCATATATTTTTTATTTAATCATTAAAATTTTATTTCTAATCTTTCGGTAAATCAATACCGTTATCAGAATCAAAACGATCCCGATAAATTGTGAATGGGATAATAC
>JALSTJ010000149.1 GCA_026983815.1 Flavobacteriales bacterium | reverse complement strand
GACGAAAAATAATCCACTTGAATTTTATTTTGTTTGGCATTCAACTCTCCGATATCAAACTTTCCGTAATCGGCTTTCAAATCCAAGCTACCGTTCAATACATCAATATATATATTCCCGTATTCATTATCGATAAACAGCTGATTATCCACCGGCATTTTTACAAAATAATTGATTTTAAAACTTACACCTTTGGTTTTTTTTCTCCCGAATAATGTAATCCAAGACCAAGTCGTGTTATTAGAGACTTCTTCCAAATCGGTTTTACCGAAAACATCCCCGTTTTCTTGAAAAAGTTTTATTTGTATTTCATCCAATCGTTCATCCAAATCTTCTTTGTTATCACCGGTAACTTCAATTTTCACTTCCACTTCCACATTATTTTGTTGCCAAGTGCTGACATTCACATTTCCATACGAGTTCTCAATATGCACCGACGATTGCATCGATACATCAAAACTTTGTTTTACAACTTTGATTTTTTTATATTTTCCATCGGCGGCAAAAGATTTTGCCAATGAAAATACCAAAAACAAAATCAATAACAATCTAAATTTGACCCTGTTCATAATATGTATTTTTAATTTTCTTAATTTCTTCCAATTGTTGTTTGGTAAATTCCAATAATTGTATGCGTTGTCTAAAATTTTCAATCATTGCATTGATCAAGGCTTTATTTTCATTATTTATCCTAAAATCTTTTAACAATTTATCATAATCTTTTTCCAATTTTTTCAATTGGGACATTGTCTCCTCAACCAATTTTCTACTTTCGGGCGTTTCTTCCGTTTGTATGGTTTCCAACTCTTGTTCAATAATTCCTGCAAAATAATCTTGTGTTTTCCTAATTTCCGGTTTCAGCAAAGCTTGTTGTTCAAGTTTTTTATATTTTTGATAGCCGCCCACACTCAAACCCAAAAATAATATGAGAACGGCAGCGGCTATCCAAAACCTTCTACGTCTAACCTTAAACTTATTTTGATTTTTCAAACGCTTGGCAAATCTCTCCCGATGACCCGCCCGCGGCTCGTAAACATCAAAATTTTGTCTTTCATCAAAAAAATTATTTCGTAAATCCATATTCTTTGATTAATTTTTGTTTTAGTTTTTGTTTCGCTCGGCTGAGCATTGTCCGGGCATTGGCATAAGAAATATTCATAACCTCGCAAATCTCCTCAAAATCAAAACCCTCAATAAAATATAAACTAATGATAATCCGGTAATTATCTTTCAATTCAGACAAAGCTTTCAATAAACTATGAACATCCGCCTTGGGCAACTCCTCCTGTTTTTCCTCATAAACTTTCGTATCCAAAACTTCCAATCCGTAAGCAATATATTTTTTATTCTTCCGTATCCATTGCATCGCTTCATTGACTACAATTCGTTTCAGCCAAGCCCCGAATTTCGCTTGCTCCTTATAAGTATTGATTTTACTAAAAGCTTTGACAAATGCCTCCTGCATAACATCCTCCGCATCATCAAAATCATTTACAATCCTATAAGCCGTATTAAACATCGCCTGATAATACAACTCATACAACTGCAATTGCGCCTTTTGATTATTACGCTTACATTCAGCAACCAACTTTCGTATTTGATTCGAATCTTTCAACACATAAATTTCTTAAACCGGAAACAAAATTCATTATAATAATGCACAAAACAGCAAAATGTTACAGTTTTTTTAATATTTTTTTTTGAAACCATTTTTTGGGCGTGCCCCTTCCTCAATATCCGCCGCCATACCAAAAGCACCTATTTTTTATTCCGGAATAAATTAGAATTATTTTAAACGCAGAAATCGTGAAAATAAAATGATTTATTGAATTGAGAAATAGGTGCTTTTGGTATTACTCCACGGGTCGTGTTTTCCGCTCATAGTCCCGCCCGCAAAAACACACAAAAATTAATAAATTTCAAGAGCTTCCGTTGGTCGCTTTGCTCTTTATATTTTTGTAGTGTTTTGCGGTGCGGGAGCTACCGCTCCAACCACTCACGCGGGCAAAATCGCAGCTGCAATCTACAAAAGACAAGCAAGAACACTTTCGTAAAACAGCAAAAACACACCCCCGGCCCCTCTCGTAGAGGGGAGCTTGGTATTCCGTTAAATAGTAAATATAGTTTGCTTTAAGATAATTAGAAGGTAAATTGGAAATTTTCAATATAAAAATTAAGACACAAAACCTCTTATTCAAAGAAGCTTGGCATTCTGTTAAACAGAACGAAAAAATTTTTGTAGCATTTTGTTCAAAAACCCATTAAATTCTTGTTTTTCAGAGAGTTGTTGGCTAACCTTCGCAGTTCCCCTCTATGAGAGGGGCTAGGGGTGTGTCTGTTCAATCTAACGGAATATATATAAAAACACCGCCACGCCGCCACGCTTTCATTTCCTTCAAGGTCTCCAAGCACCTTGAAGGTATGCTCATCATCACTAATTCATTTTCAATCCAATATTTCAATTTTTATCATTTGCTTCTTGCTTGTTTGCATACCTTGAAGGATTATAAAATCATTAATCAAAAAAATATTTTTTTAAACACCCCATAAAAATTAGGGTATTTTTAATATATTTGCACATTATTAAAACTTTTACTATGTCAAAAATAAGGTTCGAAGCACTAAAAGAAACATTTAATAGAAAACCAGTCGAAATAATTCCGGTAAAAAAACGCTCGGAAATTTTTGCCGAAAATGTTTTTAACTTGGAAAAGATGCATGATTTTTTGGATAAAAATTCTTATCAAGCCGTTTTGGATTCCATCAAAAAAGGAAAAAAAATAGACCGTTCCGTCGCCGAAGCTATTGCCGCAGGAATGAAAAATTGGGCAATATCCAAAGGAGCAACCCACTACACCCATTGGTTTCAAC
>JALSTJ010000148.1 GCA_026983815.1 Flavobacteriales bacterium | reverse complement strand
TATATTTCGGCGGCACAACCGGACTGTTTATGTTCCACCCCGACAGTTTACCGCAAAACAATTTCAAACCACCGGTTCTGATTGAACAATTGAAAGTAAACGGCAAAAAAAGAAAATTTGATAACTACCGAATTCAACTTCAACCGGATGAAAACCATTTGGAAATAGATTTATCCGTTTTAAATTACATTCAATCCGACAAAAACCGGTTTGCTTATTTTTTGGAACCCTACGATTCCGTTTGGCAATATGGAAAATCCAAAGCCGAATATTTTAATCTGCCCTACGGAAAATACACGTTTTATTACAATGGCGCCAATAATGACGGTGTATGGAATACCCAAACAAAACCTTTGACAATTTTTATTAAACCGCACTTTTATCAAACGGGATTATTCAAGTTGATTATCTTGGGTATTTTATTGCTAATCGGCTTATTGTTTCTATTGTATAGGCAATATTTGAAAAAACAAATGCAACGAAAAAAAGAATTGTTACGTTATCACAATTCCAATTTATCCGATAAAGACATAGACGAAATCAACCGAAAAATGATTGCCGTATTAACCGAGAAAAAACTCTACCTCGAAGCCGATTTATCTTTACAAAAATTGGCAAAAATCATCGATACGTTGCCTAATTATCTCTCGCAGGTTATCAATGTAAAACACGATAAAAATTTCAGGGAATACATCAACACCTACCGCATCGAATTTGCCAAAAAAATGTTGATAAACACCCGTTTAAAAATAGAAGCCGTAGCTTTTGACAGCGGGTTTAATACCATTTCAACTTTTAATATCGCTTTTAAAAAAGAAACGGGCATCACACCTTCGCAGTTTAGAAAGAAATATGGCGGTTAAATTTAACCCTTATGGCTTTTGAATTTTGATTACTAAAAGGTATTATTTCATATATTCTTTAATTTTTTTATGAACAAAATCAGCTGTTTCTCTAATTTCTACTGCTTTTGTGTTTAAATAAATTTCTTTTTCAGTTCCTTGTAAAGTAAACAATTTTATAGCTTCAAAATATGGGGTTAAAATTGTATCATAAGATTTGTTTTTAAGAATTTCTAAAAACCAATCGGCATAGCCTAAATCTATTACAACTGCCGCAAAACGCCACCAGTCATCTTGTGTTTCAACCGGCAATCTGTTCTCAATTTGTTCCAGTGCTTTTACAATGGCAGTCTTTGCTTCCGGTTCTTTTTTATCATACAATGCAAAAAGACTTTTGTGTAAATAATACGTATCTTTTTGTTTTTTATATTCTTTTATACTCTCAAACAACTCTTTGGCTTTTGCTGTTTTGTTTAATTTATCTCGTAACAAAAACACTAAATTGTGTTTTACCATTAAAGAATGCGGGTTAATTTCCAGTGCTTTTTTGTAGGCTTTATCCGCTTCTATATATTTTTTAAAATGGTCTTGATATAAATTACCTAAACAGTTCCAAGCATATTCAAATCTATTATTTATCTCCAAGGCTTTTTTATAAGCCTTTTCGGCTTCATCGTATTTGTTTAAATAATTTTTATATAAATTACCTAATCCAAACCAAGCATATTCAAATCTATTATTTATCTCCAAGGCTTTTTTATAAGCCTTTTCGGCTTCATCGTATTTGTTTAAATAATTTTTATATAAATTACCTAATCCAAACCAAGCATATTCAAATCTATTATTTATCTCCAAGGCTTTTTTATAAGCCTTTTCGGCTTCATCGTATTTGTTTAAATAATCTTGATATAAATTACCTAATCCAAACCAAGCACATTCAAATCTATTATTTATCTCTAAGGCTTTTTTATAAGCCTTTTCGGCTTCGTCGTATTTGTTTAAATGAATTTGATATAAATTACCTAATCCAAACCAAGCATTTTCATATCTATGATTAATTTCCAAGGCTTTTTTATAAGCCTTTTCCGCTTTGTCGTATTTTTGATTCTTTTGAAATTTTAACGCTTGATTAAAATATGAAATATAAGATTCAGCAGTAGTTTTATCGTAAGGTTGTTCCAACTCGCTTATAAGTTTTTCCAATCGTTGTTTTTCTTTTCTATCAGTAATGTGTATTAAATCGTTCTTGGTTTTGCTGATTAATTGGTTTTTCAATTCGGGTGGTAGTTTTTGAGAAATTGCCAATCGAGTTAGAATTTGGCCGGAATTACTTGCTTCTTTATTCATTAAAGATTGCGCCTTATTTTGTAGTGTTTGGTGGGTATATAGACTTTCTAAAAAGTTAGCTAAATATATAACTTGCTTTTTGTCTCTACGATTGCTTTGCCTCATTAAATACCAAAAATTAAAAAAGCGTTCACTTATTTCATATAAAGTTTTTATACCTTTTGGTTTGGACTTTTCAATCCAACCGGCATTTACCAACCTGTTGAGTTGCGGTTGCAATTTGTTGTTGGGTAGTCCGGTCAATTCGTTTAATTTTTTTAAACCAATGGGATGCCAATGGTTTGCAATAGCATTCATAATTATTTGTGCCTGCTTGGATAATTCTTCTTCAAAACGTGCTTTATACAAGGGTGTTACTTCATCTAAAATGGCGTCCAAATCTTCTTCCAAATTTTCTGAAAATCCTTTGACAATCAATTTAAACAACATAACCGCAGTTCTCGGATTACCCCCTGTCAGTTTATTTATTACTCGTATTCGTGCTTGATTTTTATGTAAACTTTCAATTAGTTCTTCGCTTTTGGTCAATTTTATCAAATTGTTTAAAACAATAAACAATTCTTCGTCCGTCAGTTTATTTATATAATGTATTTGAAAAGCATCATAAAAAGGCGCTCCGTATTCCAATACTTCTTCAACCTTGGTCGGATTTGCGGCTATCAATATAGGAGCTTTGTTTTCTATTAAAATT
>JALSTJ010000147.1 GCA_026983815.1 Flavobacteriales bacterium | reverse complement strand
CATCTCCATCGGAATCGTATTGATAAGTTGTCGGATCTGAATAGATTCTAACAAAATCTTTTTCATCATTTGGGATATTTATCAGCTCAAATACTGCCCGAATGGCTCTTTCGGAAGTATTCCAATTTGTTGAGTTTTCATGATAATCATCATTGTTGATTTCTATTAAAAGTTTCACGTTTGATGGATAATTGATCAAATCGTTTTCCGTAACGAGCAAGCTATACCAAGGAGCAGTCATAAATATAAATCTGCCGTTATTTCCCCAGTTGTAAGGTGCCGAAAATATGTTTTTTCCCAACCAAATCGTAGAACCCGCACCATAAGAATGTCCCAATAACCCGACTTTTGTTGTATCAATCCATTGCGGATATTCATTTTGAGCAGCTTGTAAAATCATATCCAATGAATTGTGATAACTTTCATTGATATTTCCGGGATCGGTATTATAAATATTTACTACGGAATATCCCAGACTTGCCAAAAAATAAAAGTATTTTTCGTAAGAATATGCTTCTCGTCCCCAACCTGAGATAAAAAATAGCGCAGGCAATTGTGTAGGTGTCATATCCGATGGATGATAAAAATTTATTTTTCCTTTTCCTGCCACTTCAATTTCTTGTTCATGGATTACCGGATGATTTCCCCAAGCTCCATATCCGCTATTGATTCCGGTAGTTCCGTCTTGCAATTCGGGATATAAACTTTGTGAATGGATTAATGAAAATTGAAAAATTACTAAAATAGCCGTTAAAAATTTCATAATAAAATATTTATAATCGGCTAAATTATAAAAAAAAATTAAATTTAACAGTATTATTTAAATTTTTTAAACTTTATGATAAGCAAATTGTAATCCTCGGCTTGAATATTGGGTTTGTAGATGCTGATTTTTTCTTCGTTTTTAAATTCAAAAACCAACCATTTGGGAAGTTCTTTGAATTTGGATATTTCGTTGAAACGATAGGAAAATTTATTGTTTTTGTTTTCAACGGAGATCTGATTTTCATCTATGGTATAGACGGTTTTCAAATCATTCATTTGATCGATGAATTTTTGGTAAACCTTTAATTCCCTTTTGGAAAGATAGTAAGCCAGCGCAAAAAATATAAAACCGAAAACAATAAAGCTAATATGAACAGTCTCAATTTTTCCATGGGTTTTATAGGTTTGATAAAAAATATATCCGGCGATTGATAAATATATTAATCCGAAAAGTGAATTGATAATGAAAATTCTTTTTTTGTAGAAGGGCTGTAAAACTTCCGGAAAATTGGCTTCCAGAAAATCTTTTAAATCCAGCTTTTCTTTTATTTTGATTGCCATAACTACTCAAAAGTCAGATTAATATAAATTCCCCGTGTTTTTATCGATTGAATATTGGAGGTCCAGGGACTGTTGGGATCTTCATCGGGAATCAGTTCATTTTGTAATGAGAAAACCCCTAAAATACTTGGAGTAAACTTGAAATAATACAAATACATTTCAAATCCGAAACCTATTTCATAGAACCAAGTTTGTGTTCTCAATCGGAAATGTCCGGCACTATTATCGTTTTTTGAAAATTCCCAAGAATTCAGATTGTAAGTATAGGTAATTCCCCCCATTAGATAAGGACGAATATTTCCGTAGCGGATGGTATTGAATTTCAAATACAAAGGAAGTTGAACAAAATTGGAATTTATATCTCTGATGCTATCTTTCACTCCGGTTAAATTTCTAAAAATCAATCGTCTATTGGTAAAATAAACCCCCGGTGTAGTGCGGATGCTAAAACTTGGATTGAGATTGAGATTTCCGACCAAGCCCACCTGAAAACCGGGATTACTTTCTTGAATGATGTGAGCATAGGGCGTTTTATAATCTATTTTAAAATCATAAAAATTCATCCCGAAATAGTATCCCCACGAAACGTTTTTTTTATCAAAAAACGGTCGGTTTTTGGGAATATCATCTGTATATTGGCCGGTTACGCTCCAAAAACTCAGACTTGCTAAAATAATTAATAATGTCTTCTTCATTCCAACTTAAATTTATTTTTTCTTATAAGCGGTATAAATTCTCACCGAACCGAACATCAAAGCTTTGTCCGACACTGATATAAACTCATTCTTACGTAAAATATTGTTAAATGCTTCTCCATAAGGAAAAACTTCTGCCGATTCGGGCAAATATTCATAAGCTTTTTGATCTTTTGAAAATATTTTTCCTAATAATGGAATAATATGCTTGGAATATATTTTGTTCAGTTGCTTAAAAGGAAATTTGTCAGGTTGTGAAGTTTCCAATACAACAAAAATTCCTCCCGGCTTCAAAACCCGATGGATTTCTTGCAAACCTTTGTTTAAATTTTCAAAATTTCTTACACCAAAGCCAACGGTTGCCGCATCAAAAGAATTATCTTCAAAAGGAAGGTTTTCGGAGTCTCCCAAAATCATCTCAATAATATTTTCCAATCCTTTTTTCTTTACCTTTTCTTTACCTTTTTCAAGCATTCCTTTGGAAATATCCAGCCCAATGATTTTTTTTGCAGGAATATTTTCAGCCAGCATAATGGCAAAATCACCAGTTCCGGTAGCAATATCCAAAATTTGTTCGGGTTTTACCGCCGCTACTTTTTTTACTACTTTTTTTCGCCAACGGATATCATTTCCGAAAGTCATCAAACGGTTCATAAAATCGTAGTTGCCCGAAATATTATCAAACATTTCGGTAACTTGCTCTTTTCTGCTTCCGCTTTTTTCTTTATATGGTTTTACGTCTATTCCCAATTTGTTGAATTTTAAAATTTTAATGCTTTTTTGATTCTTGTAAATGCTTCAATTAAATCTTCTTTGGAAGTAGCATAAGAAAAACGCAAGCATTCGGGATTTCCAAAAGCTTC
>JALSTJ010000146.1 GCA_026983815.1 Flavobacteriales bacterium | reverse complement strand
TTTGTTTGCCGGTGGCTATTCCGCCTGCGGCAATAAGTGGAATATCTATCGCTTTCCTAACGGCAGGAATCAAGGTAAGTGTCGTTGTTTCTTCTCTTCCGTTGTGTCCGCCGGCTTCAAAACCTTCGGCAACTATGGCATCAACGCCGGCTTCTTGTGCTTTTTTGGCAAATTTTACGCTACTGACCACGTGTGTAACAACAATTCCGTTGTCTTGTAGAAATTTTGTCCATTTTTTAGGATTTCCCGCCGAAGTAAAAACGATTTTAACGCCTTCATCAACAATTATTTGCATAATTTCTTCAATATCGGCATAGAGTAAAGGAACATTTACTCCAAAAGGTTTATCGGTTGCTTGTTTGGCTTTTTGAATATGTTCTTTCAAAATATGCGGATACATCGAGCCGGCGCCTATCAATCCCAATCCTCCGGCATTACTAACCGCAGTTGCCAATCGCCAACCGCTGACCCATATCATTCCGCCTTGTATAATCGGATATTTTATACCATACAAAGAAGTTATTCTGTTGTTCATTTTTTTATTATCTTAAAACGTTGATTATCAATTTTTAATATATAAATTCCCGCATTGAGTTTCGATAAATCAATTTGATTATTTTTTAATTGTTTCGACCAAACAACTTGACCGTTTAAATTATAAATTTCATAAGTTACAGTAGAATTATCATCTCTTTTAATGTATAAATCGTTTACTACGGGGTTCGGATATATTTTATCAGTAAAAATTTGATTATCGTTAATTCTCGATACAAATCCCGCTTGACTGAAATCAGGGACTCCGTAGCCATAATCATTATCGGGGTTATTATGTCTATCGGAAATGTTTAGCAACTGTTGTTTTAGTTGGGCAGGCGGTAAATTAGGTTCCGCTTGCACCCAACAGGCGACCATTCCCGCCATAATAGGCGATGAAAATGAAGTACCGTTCAAATTTTGTATTTGTCCGTTCCAAAAAACTGTGGAATTAGCGCCCACCGCCATTACATCGGGTTTTGTGCGTCCATCTGCTGTTGGTCCAACCGAGCTAAAACCGGCTTTTTGCCCCGTATTATCAACAGCTCCTACTGTAATTACAGAAGGGGAATCGGCAGGAAAACCGATTTTATACCAAGCAGTTTGTCCGGAATTTCCTGCGGAAACCACGACATTTATTCCTCTGGAAACGGCAATATTTGCAACTCTTGTGATAAAAGATGTTTGTCCGTCCAAAGCGCCCATTCCTCTGGTATATTCCGGTCGGTCATAATCTTGATACCCCAAAGAAGTATTGATTACATCAACGCCCAAACTATCCGCTCTTTCGGCGGCTCCCGCCCAATAGCTTTCTTCAATGGGCATCTCTTGATTGACATCTTCCGAGATATACAAGGCAAAATCGGCATCGGGAGCTGTTCCTACGAAATTACCGTCGTCGTTGGCGGCTATGGTAGATAAAACCCCTCCACCGTGAAAACTTCTTTGATAAACATCGGTATTTTTATCTACAAAATTATAGACATCTTTTATTTTGTTTTGAGTAAATAAAGCACTAAAAAACGGCTCGGTATCAACGGTTTCAAAACCGGCATCGATAATCCCGATTAATACACCGGCTCCTGTAAATCCTCTTTGGTGCACAACTTCGCCGTTCATAATATGGATTTGATCATAACCCGCCCCGTAATTGTAGTTGGTTTGCAAATTTCTGTTTGTCGTGTATATCAATTTTTTGTTTACCGGTGCAGGACGTGTAACTACCCCGATATTCTGATTGGCAAATTCGATTGTATCGACAAAACTCAAATTTAATAAATTGGAAATATCGGTTTGACTTCCTTGCACGTGAACGGCATTCAACCATTTGGATTTGGCTTTTATCGTGATACCGGTAGCGTTGGCAATTTGCGATAGATAATTATTATCAATCGGGACATCTTTTTCGTCCAAAGGAATATTATATCGGGCTCGTCTGTCCAAAGCTCTTTGCGAAAGCATACTCAAAGGATTGGACAAATAATTCTGCATCTGCGGTTTATCGGTAAAATATACCCAAGCATCTTCTGTTTGTTGGGCTTGAATATTTTGATTGAAAACGATAATAAATAATAAGAAAAATATTTTTTTCATAATGATTTTTTTAATGATTGAAAATTAAGAAATTACCCCCGACCCGATAAGTTCATCATCTAAATACCAAGCGACAAATTGTCCTTCGGCGATGGCTTGTTGCGGTTCGTCAAATTCTACGAAAAGTTTATCTTCAAATTGATGTAATTTCCCCTTGCGTAAAGGTTGTAAATGACGATAGCGTATCATCACGTCCATTGTTTCGCCGTTTTTGAGTGCCAAATCGGGGCGAACCCAATGCAGTTCGTCGTTGTTTACAAAAAGTGCTTGCTTGTAAAGTCCCGGGTGTGTATAATGTTCGCCAATGTAAATGATATTGTTTTTTACATCGGTGTCGATGACAAAAGTCCGTTGTTTAAATCCACCGATATTCAAACCCTTGCGTTGTCCTTTGGTAAAATAATGCGCCCCTTGATGTTTGCCTACCACTTTTCCGTCTTCGGGTTTGTAATTGTAATTTTTTGACAAATATTCCAAACGCTCACGTTCCGAAGCAAATTTTTCCGGTTTTGGAAATTGCTCGTAATATTCACGGGGAATCACAATAACATCACCTTCTTTTGGTGCCAATTGCTGACGTAAAAAATCGGGTAGATTGACTTTTCCCACAAAACAAATCCCTTGACTATCGGGTTTTTCAGCCGTTACAAAATCTTGTTCTTTGGCAATTTTACGCACTTCGGGTTTTTCCAGTTCGCCTATTGGAAACAAAGCGTGTTTGAGCTGTTTTTGATTGAGTTGTGCCAAGAAATACGATTGGTCTTTTTTGGGGT
>JALSTJ010000145.1 GCA_026983815.1 Flavobacteriales bacterium | reverse complement strand
GCGGTGGTTCAAAAGCTATGCTGGATGCCGGTTTGTATAAGAAATTTTTTGTTCCGGATTATGCTTTGGCCTTGCATGTTAACTCAGGGTTACCCGCAGGAAAAATTTCTTATTGTCCGGGATTTGCCATGGCTAATGTAGATATGGCTCGAATGACTATTAAAGGGCAAGGCGGACATGGAGCTTATCCGCATTTAACAATTGATCCGGTGGTTATGAGTGCTTATTATATTACTGAATTGCAAAGCATTGTCTCGCGTGAAATTTCTCCTGTTGATCCGGCAGTAGTAACCGTTGGCTCTATTCATGGAGGCACAAAAGGAAATATTATTCCTTCGGAAGTGAATTTGGAATTTACCATACGTTCTTATAAAGATGAGGTAAGAGACAAAGTTTTAAAAGCTATGCAAAGAAAAGCCAATGCTATTGCTATGTCATTTAATGTTCCGAAAGAAGATTATCCGGTTTTGAAATTAAAAGATACTTACACACCTGCTCTGTATAATGACCCTAAACTCACCGAAAAAATTGTAAAAGTCTTTGAAAAAACTTTCGGTAAAGAAAACATTGTAAAAAAAGAACCGGTAATGGGAGGCGAAGATTTTGGGCGGTTTGGACGCACTAAGGAAAAAGTACCCATTATGATGTTTTTCTTAGGCGCGGTAAATCCTGAAAAATATGAACAATATAAAAAAGAGGGCAAACGATTACCTTCTCTACATAGCGATAAAGTGGTCTTATACCCTGCAAAAACAGCTGAAACAGGAGTAAAAGCCTTTGTGGCTGCCATAGAATCTTTAACGAAAAAAAATTAATTGGAAAATCCTGTATTTTTAAAAAAAGTTTTATATTTGCAAGCACAAAAAAAAACGGTGGGTATAGTTCAGTTGGTTAGAACGTCGGATTGTGGTTCCGAAGGTCGTCGGTTCGAGCCCGATTACCCACCCTTGATTGAAAAACCGCTTAATTTGTTTAAGCGGTTTTTTTAGTAAATAAAAGAATTTTATAATTTTTTTTATAAATTTGCCAACTCAAAAAAAGGGTTATTAGCTCAGTTGGTTTAGAGCGCTGCCTTGACAGGGCAGAGGTCACTGGTTCGAATCCAGTATAACCCACACATTTTTTATTAATCATATTATCAAATACCTCCATCTCAATTGCTATTTAATCCAAAATAATTCAGCCGGATTTGTAATATTTTGAAATATTATTTTTTAAATAGATAATGCGTTTTGATAAAAAAATTTATGTAATTTTGAATTCAACAAGAAATATTTTTTATGAAAAATTTTTGGATTTTCTTTTTTTTTCAGTTATTCTTTTCAATTCAAGCACAACAAAAATATCAAATTCAAGGAATTATCACGGATGAAAATAATCAACCTATAGAAAATGTTGCAATTTATCCCGAAGCACAACAAGAAAAAGGAACTGTATCAGATGATAAAGGTTATTTTGAATTGGTCTTGCCTCAAGGAAATTATTATTTACTGTTTCAATATCTGGGATTTAAACCCAAACGCATCGCTCTTAAACTCAATAAAAATAAATACCTAAAAATAAATCTTCAAGAAACCAATACATTACTAAATACCATAGAGTTGAAAGTAAATTTAACTACCAAAAAAGAATTGGCAAAATTCATTGGAAATGAAAAAATATCTATAAAAACCATCAACAATCTACCTGTTTTATTAGGTGAAAAAGATGTTCTGAAAGCCGTTCAAATCCTCCCCGGCGTCTCGGGAGTTCAAGAAGGCAGCACGGCTTTTTCTGTTCATGGAGGAACTGCAGATCAGAATCTAATATTACTTGATGGCGCACCTGTATTTCATCCTTCGCATCTCTTTGGTTTTTTCTCTGTTTTTATTCCGGAAGCTATTCAGAATTTAAATTTTTACAAAAACTCTATTCCCGTTTCATACGGTAGTCGGTTATCTTCTATTTTAGATGTTCAAACCAAAAAAACCGACAATATCAACTACCATTATGGCGGAGGTGTTGGAGTTATCTTCGCCCATGCTTTTGCTGAAGGACCTCTTGTTAAAAACAAATTGGCATTCTTGGTCTCTGCCCGTAGAACCTATACCGATTTATTTACACCATATCTACCCTTTGACGAAATCAAAAATATAAAAGCAAATTTTTATGATGCCAATTTTAGATTGGATTATCAAATAAATTCCAAATCATCCGCCTTTATTTCTGCTTATAAAGGAAGAGATCATTTTGTGCCGGACTCCGATTATTTTATGAATTGGGGAAATGAAGTATTCTCTGCCGGATACCAAAATAAAATCAATGACAAATGGAAAACAAAAACACTTTTGAATTGGAGTAATTACAATTATGGCTTCAACATAAATGCTCAAATAATCAATCAGAATTACCATTTTGCTATAGGCGCTTCCATTATCAATAGAAATTTTAAACAAAATTTTGATTATCAATGGAATAGTAAAAATAAAGTAAATTTTGGTCTAGATTTCAATTATTTTACCATCAAACCCGAGAATATTCAAAACAATACTGATGAAGGAAATCTTCATGACCAAATTACCAGGAATGCCGCCGAAAGTGCTCTTTTCATCGGTCATCAATTTAAACCGGGAAAACGATTTAAAATAATATACGGCTTACGTGCCAGCTTATTTTCCAGATTGGGACCCGAAACTTTTTATAAATTCAATCGTTATGGAGAGATTACCGATACGCTTACTAGCGGAAATTTTGAATCTGTAAAAAATTATTTTAAATGGGCGCCTCGAGTTTCTGTAAATTATCAATTAGCAAAAGATTTTAATATCAAAGCAAGTTATGATAAAACCTATCAATTTTTACATTTTCTATATAATGATGCTACTACCATGCCTACAGATTTATGGATACCCTCCGGTATCAATTTAAAACCGCAAGAATCCAACCAATGGAACTTGGAACTAGCCAAAGCAATCGGTCAAAAATATTATTTTTCAGTAGGAGGTTATTACAGAAATATGCAACATATTATCGATTATAGAATCGGAACTTTACTTTCACTTTCCTCACATATCGAATCAGATTTATTGCAAGGAACAGGAAAGGCATACGGTCTGGAAATTTTATTAAAAAAATCCACCGGAAAACTTACATCCACGCTAAGTTATACCTATTCCCGAACACTTAAGAAATTTTCAGAAATCAATGAAGGACTTTGGTATCCTTCAGTAGTGGATCATCCGCATGATTTTAATTGGCTGATACAATATCATATAAATAATCGCTCGAGTTTAACTGCCCATTGGATTTACTATAGCGGACGACCGATTACTCTACCTGCGGGAACTTATGAGCTCAATGGAGAAGTTATTTTGTTTTTTTCGCACAGAAATGCCAACAGAATTCCTGATTACCACCGACTGGATGTGTCATATACCTTGAAAAACAAAAAATACAAGATAATTAATGGAAAAAAAATTCCAAAAAAATATCACTCGTCCTGGAATTTTTCTATTTACAATGTATATGCACACAACAATACCTATCTTATAAAATTTAAATATGATGATCAAGCACATAAAATTAATACTTATCAAGTAAACTTATTTAAATTTATCCCATCAATTTCTTATTATATAGAATTTTAATAAAATGAATAAACTAAAAATTATAAATGATCCTATTTATGGATTTGTAAATATACCGGATGAATTAATTTTTGATCTGATACAACATCCGTATTTTCAACGATTGAGAAGGATTTCTCAAATGGGACTTTCATCTTTGGTCTATCCCGGTGCCATGCATACCCGATTTCATCATGTCATCGGTGCTATGTATCTGATGCAGTCGGCTATTCAAGTTTTACGTTTTAAGGATGTTAAAATAAATCCTGAAGAAGAACAAGCGGCACTCATAGCCATTCTTTTGCATGATATTGGCCATGGTCCCTTTTCTCATGCATTGGAATACAATATTTTTGATTATATTTCTCATGAGGATATTTCTTTGAGATTGATGGAAAAACTCAACCAAGAATTTCAAGGAAAATTAGATCTGGCAATAGAAATTTTCAAAGGAAACTATCATAAAAAATTCTTGACAGAACTTATCAGCAGCCAGATAGATGTAGATCGTTTGGATTATCTAAAAAGAGATAGTTTTTATTCGGGAGTTGTAGAAGGACAAGTCAATTCCGAACGATTGATCAAATTGATGAATGTCCAAGACAATCGCCTGGTCATTGATGAAAAAGGTATTTATTCGGTAGAAAAATTTATTATTTCCAGACGATTAATGTATTGGCAGGTATATTTTCACAAAACCGGATTGATGTTTGAAAAAATTTTAGCTAAAATTCTCAAAAGGGTTAAATATATCTTACAGGAAGAAAAATCTTTAATTATTGATGAAGGATTAAAGAAAATACTAACAACCCGACAAAATATTTTAAATGATGAAAATATCAAAATTTATACCCAATTAGATGATTCGGATATTATATATCATTTAAAAAAATGGGTAAATCACGATGATTTTATACTCTCATATCTCAGCCAGATGATTATTCACCGAAAACATCTAAACAAAATGGAATTGTCGAATGAAAGATTTCCCCAAGAAAAAATCGCTCAAATACAAAAAAGAACTTTGCAAAATTTTCCTATTCAAAAAAAGGATTTGAATTTTTTGGTTTTTCAAGATACCATTAAACATTTGGCATATAGTAAAGACAAAAACCCAATTCTTTTGTTAAAAAAAGACAATAGTTTGATAGAATTTTCACAAGCAACAGATAAGATGAATATGGTTGCTCTTTCCAAAAATGTAGAAAAACATGCTTTAAGTTATCCAAAAATTTAATTAATTGTAAAAATTTATATAGTTTTTTCTTACTTTTGCAACAATGAAAGTAGATATTAAAAAAATAGCAGAACTCATTAAAGGAGAAATTGAAGGTAATTCTGATTTGTTAATAGGTAATATTGCAAAAATTGAAGAAGCAAAAGCGGGTGATATCAGTTTCCTTGCAAACCCAAAATATACTCCTCATATCTATACCACCCAAGCATCAGCAGTTATTGTTAGTAAAGATTTCAAACCCGAAAAACCGGTTAATACAACCTTATTAAAAGTGGATGATCCCTATCAATCCTTTTCAAAAATACTGCGATATGTCGATGGAAAAGATTTAAGAAAAGGTATAGAAGAACCTTCATTTATAGATAAAAGCGCCAAAATAGGAAAAGATGTATATATTGGTGCTTTTGTTTATATAGGAAAAGATGTATTTATTGAAGATGGAGCAAAAATTTATCCTCATACTTTCGTAGGACAAAATACCAAAATAGGTAAGAATACCACAATTTTTTCAAATGTAAGTATTTATCATGATACTGTTATTGGTAGTGAAGTAACCATTCATTCCGGAGCTGTTATCGGTGCCGACGGATTTGGTTTTGCTCCGGGGAAATCTCATTACAAAAAAGTTCCGCAAATCGGGAATGTTATCATTAAAGATTACGTGGAAATTGGAGCGAATACTTCAATAGACCGAGCGACATTAGGTTCTACAATTATTGGAAAAGGAGTAAAATTGGATAATTTCATACAAGTGGCACATAATGTAGAAATTGGAGAAAATACAGTTATTGCTGCCCATACAGGTATTTCCGGCTCATGTAAAATAGGAAAAAATTGTATGATTGGTGGACAAGTAGGAATAGCCGGTCATCTAAAAATCGGAGATAATGTAAAAGTAGGCGCTCAATCTGGGATTTCAAAAGATATAAAAGATGGAGAAATTGTTATCGGCTCTCCTGCCCTACCTTACAGAAACTTTAAGAAATCCAGTATTTTATTTAAAAATCTGAGTGATTTACATGATAGAATAACCCTCTTGGAAAAAAAATTAAAAGAAAAAAACAATCAAAATGGTTAAACAAAAAACTTTACAAAAGCCGGTATCTATTGAAGGAGTGGGTTTACACACCGGAAAAAAGGTTAAGATGACTTTCCATCCAGAAGCTGAGAATTACGGTTTTAAATTTGTCCGAACGGATTTGGAAGGAAAACCGGAAATTGAAGCCAGTGCTCGCTTTGTAACCAAAACCCAACGGGGAACGGTTTTGGAAAAAAACGGTGTGCAAATTCACACTACCGAACATGTTTTGGCGGCACTTACCGGAATGGATATAGACAATTGCAAAATTGAACTAAATGCCGAAGAACCTCCTATTATGGACGGTTCCGCCAAGTTTTTTGTTGAAATGATTGAAAAAGCCGGCATTCAAGAGCAAGATAAAGAACGCGAAGAATATATTATAAAAAATATTATCACTTATGTAGATCCCGAAACCGAAAGTGAGATACTGATTATGCCTTCGGATAAATTTGAAATTACCACTATGGTAGATTTCGGAACCAAAGTTTTGGGTACACAAAATGCTTATTTAAAAGACCTAAAAGACTTTAAAAAAGAAATTGCACCTGCCAGAACTTTTAGTTTTTTACACGAATTAGAATTTTTGTTAAAAAGCGGTTTGATAAAAGGTGGTGATTTAAGCAGTGCCATTGTTTTTGTTGACAAAGACATTTCCAACGAAACCAAAGAATTGCTTCAAGAATATTTCAAAGAAGAAGATTTTGAAGTAAAACCCAACGGAATTCTTAACAATCTTACCTTGCAATGGCCCAATGAAGCCGCACGACATAAATTATTAGATGTTATTGGCGATTTGGCACTTATCGGAACTAAGATTAGAGGTAAAGTAATTGCCAACAAACCCGGACATAAAGTCAATACACAATTTGCCAAAAAGCTTCAAAAAATCATTAAAAATGAAAAACGCAATAAAGTTCCGAATTTCGATTTGAACCAACCGCCCTTAATGAATATTGAGCAAATTATGAAACTTTTGCCTCATCGCCCTCCATTTTTATTAATTGACAGAATTTTGGAACTGTCTGATTCACATGTAGTTGGTATGAAAAACGTTTCGATGAATGAACCATTTTTTGTCGGACATTTTCCAGGTGCACCTGTCATGCCGGGTGTTCTGCAAGTAGAAGCCATGGCTCAAACCGGAGGAATTTTGGTTTTATCATCTGTTCCCGATCCTCAAAATTACTTAACCTATTTTATGAAAATGGATAATGTTAAGTTCAAAAGAAAAGTTTTGCCCGGAGATACTTTAATCTTTAAAGCAGAACTTATCTCTCCCATCCGTAGAGGGATTTGTCATATGCAAGCATATGCTTATGCTAACGGACATTTGGTTGCCGAAGCAGAACTTATGGCGCAAATCGTCAAAAAAGATAATGAAAAATAATAAAACTTATGAATCAACCTTTATCCTATATACATCCTGAAGCCAAAATCGCTAAAAATGTAGTAATTGAACCCTTTACTACCATTAGTAAAAATGTGGAAATTGGTGAGGGAACATGGATTGGACCCAATGTTAGCATAATGGAAGGGGCCAGAATCGGAAAAAACTGCAAAATATTTCCCGGAGCTGTTATTGCTGCTGAACCACAAGATTTAAAATTTGAAGGAGAAGAAAGTTTGGCAATTATTGGAGACAATACCACTATTCGTGAAAACGTTACTGTCAATCGTGGAACAAAAGCCAGCGGAAAAACTGTCGTAGGAAACCAATGTTTATTGATGGCTAACGCACATGTAGCACACGATTGCATAGTGGGAGACCGTGCTATTTTGGTCAATAATGTTGCATTGGCAGGACATGTAGAAATTGGGGAATGGGCAATTTTAGGTGGTTTATCAGCTGTTCATCAGTTTGTAAAAATTGGGAAACATGCAATGATATCCGGTGGAACGCTGGTAAGAAAAAATGTTCCTCCGTTTGTCAAAGCCGCCAAAGAACCTATTCAATATGTAGGAGTTAATTCCATTGGATTGCGAAGACGCGGATTTTCAAATGAAAAAATCAATGAAATTCAAAATATTTATCGTGTATTTTTTCAAAAATTCAACAATATTTCAAAAGCTTTGGAATTTGTTGAAGCGGAACTTCCGGCGACTATGGAACGTGATGAAATTTTGGAATTCATTAAAAACTCGCCCAGAGGAATTATCAAGGGCATTAGAAATGATAATTAATAAAAAAATATATTATGGCAACAACTTCTGATATTAAAAAAGGATTATGTATCAATCATAATAATGATATTTACAAAATCATTGAATTTTTGCATGTAAAACCCGGAAAAGGACCGGCTTTTGTAAGAACAAAACTCAAAAGTCTAACCAACGGAAAGATAATAGACAATACTTTTTCAGCGGGACATAAGATTGACGTGGTAAGAGTGGAAACCAGAAAATATCAGTATTTATACAATGACGGAGACAATTATTATTTTATGGATGAAGAAACCTATGAACAAATTCATCTACCAAAAGAAATGATTGATGCTCCTCAATTTTTAAAAGAAGGAGAAATTGTAACAATCATTGTAAAAGCAGAAGACGAAATGCCTCTTACTATGGAAATGCCTTCCACAGTTATTATGGAAGTTACGCATACCGAACCTGGAGTAAAGGGAAACACTGCTACAAATGCAACAAAACCTGCCACGGTAGAGTCGGGAGCCGAAGTCAGAGTTCCCTTATTTGTAAATGAAGGCGATAAAATAAAAATTAATACTGAAACCGGTGAATATTTAGAAAGAATTAAATAAAAAGAACAAAAAATCATATTTTATAACTTAAAAAAATTGTTATTTTACCAAAAAAATTAAACTCATGAGTGTATTAGTAAATAAAGATTCAAAAGTAATAGTCCAAGGTTTTACAGGAGGAGAAGGAACCTTTCACGCACAACAAATGATTGATTACGGAACCAATGTCGTTGGAGGAGTTACCCCCGGAAAAGGCGGACAAGAACATCTTGGCAAACCGGTTTTTAACACGGTAAAAGAAGCTGTTGAAAAAACCGGTGCAGACACTTCTATTATTTTTGTTCCACCGGCATTTGCTGCTGATGCCATCAAAGAAGCTGCTGAAGGTGGAATTAAAACCATTATTGCCATTACCGAAGGTATTCCGGTAGCGGACATGGTAAAGGTTATGGACTATATTAAAGATAAAAATGTTCGTTTAGTTGGTCCTAACTGTCCGGGAGTTATTACCCCCGGTGAAGCCAAAGTAGGAATTATGCCGGGATTTGTTTTCAAAAAAGGAAAAATCGGTCTGGTATCCAAATCGGGAACGCTAACTTATGAAGCAGCAGACCAAATAGCCAAACAAGGATTGGGAATTACAACTGCTATTGGAATTGGTGGTGATCCGATTATCGGAACTACTACCAAAGAAGCGGTTGAAATGTTTATGAATGATCCCGAAACCAAAGCCATTGTAATGATTGGTGAAATCGGTGGAAACTTAGAAGCCGAAGCTGCTAAATACATCAAAGAAACCGGAAACAAAAAACCTGTTATAGCTTTCATAGCCGGACAAACTGCACCCAAGGGAAGAACTATGGGACATGCCGGAGCAATAGTAGGTGGAAAAAATGATACGGCACAAGCCAAAATGGAGATTTTGGAAAAACATGGTATTCATGTTGTAAAATCTCCAGCAAAAATCGGAAAAAAAGTAGCAGAAGTTTTAAAAAAATAAATTTGTAATAAAAACATGAATCGGACTGTCTGAGAATAGATTTTTCAGACAGTCTTTTTTTGAATAATTTTTATTTTAAACAAAAAAAGCCGATTTTTGTCTTTGGAAATATTTTTTATGGCAAAAAAAGCAAACAAAAAAAACAAATCTAAAAAATCTATTAAAAAAACTTTTTCAATAAATGAGCGTAACCGCTTGATTATTGGGATTTTTCTAATTTTTATCTCGTTACTGTTGGCTTTGGCTCAAATTTCATTCTTTTTTAATTGGAAGTTTGATCAAAGCAATCTCGATCTGGTCCTCACCGGAGAACCGGCAAAAAATATGGTAGGTAAAATAGGAGCAATTATTGGTCATACATTGGTTTACGAAGGATTTGGCATTGCTTCTTTAATCATTCCTTGGATGATTTTTATCAGTGGAAGTTACCTCATTGTAAAAAAACCTTGGATAAAATTTGTTAATCGATGGATTGAAGGCACGATTTTTATGTATGCGGGGAGTTTTCTTACAGCATTACTTCTACCCGACAATTATTTATGGAGCGGACTGTATGGAAAAGAAATTGCATATTATACACGAACTTTTTTGGGAAATATAGGTGCATATCTTTTACTTTTCTTGATTTTACTGCTTATCATGATTATAAAATTTGGACTGGAAACCAATCATTTTACCGAGTTTATAAATAAAATCAATTCGGTAAAATCTAAAAAAACATCCAACTCCGCATCAATAAATACTATTGATAATGAAGAATCAAGTATTCCTATGCAAGAGATAGGTATCATGAATGATGAAGAGAATTTTACAGATGATAATATTCCTATAAATATAGAGACTATCTCTGAGGAAGAAATTGTTCATGAAAAAAATTCTCATGCAGAAAAAGGAAGTGCAAAAGATAAACAAGAAAAAGATTTACACATAGAGGTAGCAGGTGAGGAAGAAATTGTAGAAAAAGCAAAAGAGCTCGTTAATGAAATTGGAGCTTTTGATCCTAAATTGGATCTATCCGAATACAAATATCCTACTTTTGATTTATTGAAAGACTATGGAGCTTTGGATATCACTTATAATGAAAAAGAGCTCAAGAGAAATAAAGATAAGATTGTCAAAACCCTATTGGATTTCAAAATCAAAATTTCCAAAATAGATGTAGTGGTGGGACCTTCGGTTACTTTGTATGAAATTATTCCCGAAGCCGGTATCAGAATATCAAAAATAAAAAATCTGGAAGATGATATTGCCATGGCACTTTCAGCATTAGGAATTCGTATTATTGCGCCAATGCCGGGTAAAGGTACCATTGGAATTGAAGTTCCCAATAAAATAAGAAAAATAGTTCCGATGCGTTCGGTGTTACAATCCAAACGTTTCCAAGAAGCCGAAATGGAACTACCCATAGCCATTGGTAAAAATATATCAAATCAAACCTTTGTCTTCGATTTAGCCAAAATGCCACATTTATTGGTAGCAGGAGCAACAGGACAAGGTAAATCCGTGGGAATAAATGCCATCATTACTTCACTTTTATACAAAAAACATCCTGCAGAACTTAAATTTGTGTTGGTCGACCCCAAGAAAGTTGAACTGACTTTATATAATAAAATAGAACGTCATTTCCTCGCCAAATTACCCGACGAAGAAGAAGCCATCATAACAGACACAAGCAAAGTGGTAAAAACATTGAATTCCTTAACCAAAGAAATGGATATGAGATATGATTTGCTCAAAAAAGCCATGGTAAGAAATATCAAGGAATACAATGAAAAATTCAAAAAAAGATTATTAAATCCCGAACAAGGACATCATCATCTGCCCTATATTGTATTAGTGATTGATGAATTTGCCGATCTCATGATTACGGCAGGAAAAGAAATAGAAATTCCTATTGCCCGAATTGCCCAATTGGCTCGTGCCGTAGGTATTCACTTGATTGTTGCAACACAAAGACCTTCGGTTAATGTGATTACCGGGATGATTAAAGCCAATTTTCCTGCACGCATTGCTTTTATGGTATCTTCCAAAATAGATTCCAGAACCATCTTAGACAGTAGCGGTGCCGAACAATTGATAGGAAAAGGAGATATGTTAATTTCCACAGGCAATGAGATTGTCCGTTTACAATGTGCTTTTATAGATACTCCTGAAGTAGAACGAGTTACGGAATACATCGGATCCCAAAGAGCTTATCCAACAGCATTTCCTCTTCCTGAAGTGGAAGATGAGGAAAGTGGCACAAAATTTGATGATGATATCGAAAGCAGAGATGAACTGTTTAAAGAAGCGGCATATATTGTGGTGGAAAGACAGCAAGGTTCTGCCTCATTATTGCAAAGAAAATTAAAATTGGGGTACAATAGAGCCGGACGACTAATTGACCAATTGGAAGCAGCCGGAATTGTTGGACCATTTAAAGGTAGCAAAGCTAGAGAGGTTTTGATTACGGATATTCTTGCTTTGGACGAATTTTTTAAAAAAGAAGAAAATAAAGATTAACACCATGAAAAAAATTATTGTATTATTGATTTTTGGTTTCGGATTATGGAACACACAAGCTCAAAATGATCCTAGAGCCGTTAAGTTGCTCAATCAAGTAACGCAAAAACTAAAAAATTATAAAAATATACAAGCTGAGTTTAAATATGTCCTGACCAATAAAAAAGCCGGAGTAAAATCCGAAACCAAAGGAAAAGTCTTTATTCAAGGCAATAAGTTTCATGCAAATTATATGGGAATTGATGATATTTATGATGGAAAGAAACGTTATCAAATTGTTCATGAAAATGAAGAAATTAATATATCAACCCATCAAGATGATGATGAATTTACTCCCAACAAAATTTTCTCTTTCTATAAAAACGGATATCGTCAGTTATGGGATATTAAACAAAAGATTAAAGGCAGAACTATTCAATATGTAAAGTTAATACCTAAAGACAGTAAGTCCGCTGAAGAATTTATTCTTTTAGGAATAGATTTACAAAACAAAAATATCTACAATGTTATTGTTCAAGAAAAAGACGGCTCATTGATTACATTTGAATTTACTAAATTTTTAACCAATCAAATACTCCCCCAAAAATTATTTGAATTTAACAAAAACAAATATAAAGACTACTATACCAACGAATTGGATTAAAAATTGACCATCATTGACCGATACATATTAACCGGATTTCTAAAAAAGTTTATACCTGCTTTTCTGATCATTTTTTTTATTTTTGTTATACAAACATTCTGGCTTTATTTTGATGAACTTGCAGGAAAAGGACTCGGCGGTTGGGTAATTTTTAAGTTTTTCCTATATTTCTCACCATTAATTATCTTAAATGTTATTCCTCTAGCTACCCTTTTAGCCGGTATCATGACTTATGGAAGTCTATCGGAAAAATCCGAATTTACCGCAATGAAATCCATGGGTATTTCTTTGATAAAATCTTTGAAATATACGTTGATTTTTATCATCTTAATAGCCATTGGCTCCTTTATCTTTGCCAATACCGTTGTTCCGTATGGCAATTATAAGTTTAGTAACCTGCGTAGAAAAATTGGATTAAAAAAACCCAGCGTGGCGATAAAACAAGGAGTATTTAACGATATGCAAAATTTTAATATCTATGTAAGAGAAAAATATGGAAAAGAAAAAAATAAATTAAAAGAAGTTGTTATTCATCAGAAAGTCAATGGAATACCCGAAAAGACAATTGTTGCCAAAGAAGGAATT
>JALSTJ010000144.1 GCA_026983815.1 Flavobacteriales bacterium | reverse complement strand
CATCCGCAAAGCGATATGGAAGATATGGCAAATCTGGCTGCGGAGACCAAAGATATGGGATTTCAATTGGAACAAGTGCAGGATTTTACTCCGACACCTATGACCGTGGCAACGGTGGCTTATTACAGCGGTTATCATCCTTATACATTGAAACCCGTAAAAACGGTAACGGGACGGAAAGAAAAAATAGACCAATGGAAATTTTTCTTTTGGTATAAACCCGAAAATCGTAAATGGATTAAAGATAAATTGTTGGAATTGGGACGAAAAGATTTGTTGGAAAAACTATTGGGAAATACTTTTTCAGCCGGAAAAAAACATCAATCTCAAAGAAAAAAATATCCGAACAAACACCTTTTTAAAAGAAAATAAAAGTTTTTATAAAATACATACAGCTCATTTCAAAGCTTTATTCGGCTCAAAAATTAGGATTTTTGAGCCGAATTTATTATCTTTGTGAGCCGAATATATTTTATGCAAATACAAAAAGACATATTAGAAATCATTCAAAACAAAACTTCTGTTTCATCAAAAGAAATTTATGAAACTTTGGGTAACAAAAGTCTTGCTACCATTAAAAGATATTTATTCAAACTTATTGAACGGAAATTAATAATTTCAACCGGAAAAGGTAAAGCTACCAAATATCAACTATCTCCTTATTATAATTTACTTTATCCTATAAATATTGGAAAGTATTTTGAAAAAGAAATAGACGAGAGAAAAATTTATTCAAATTTTAATTGGTCATTATTGAGGGATATCTTACCCAATTCCGATTTATTTACCAAGGAAGAAAGCGATCATCTAAATCATTTACAAAATACCTTCAAGCAAAACATATCAAAATTAAGTTTAACGGAATATCATAAAGAATTAGAACGCCTGGCTATTGATTTAAGTTGGAAATCATCACAAATCGAAGGAAATACCTATTCATTATTAGAAACCGAAAGGTTATTAAAAGAAAAAGAAGGGGTTTCGGGAAAGACCAAAGAAGAAGCTTTAATGTTGTTAAATCATAAAGAAGCTATTGATTTTATCATGAAACATCCCGATTATTTATACCCGTTAAGTATCCCTAAAATTGAAGATATTCACAGTATATTAACCAAAGGTCTTAAAGTTGATAGAAACATTCGCCAAAGAAGAGTTGGTATTTCCGGAACAAATTTTAAGCCTTTGGATAATGAGTTTCAAATTAAAGAAGCGCTAAACGAAATGTGTATCCTTATAAATAATAAAACTAATATTTTTGAAAAATCATTATTGGCACTATTACTGCTTTCCTATATACAAGCTTTTACGGATGGAAACAAAAGAACCGCAAGAATAGTTAGTAATGCCATATTGATAAATCATAATTATTGCCCAATATCGTTTCGGACGGTTGATAGTATAGATTACAAAAAAGCTATCCTAATTTTTTATGAACAACACAATATTTCGGCATTTAAAAAAATTTTTATAGAACAATATGAATTTGCAATAAATACTTATTTTTAAAAATTTACGAATTATTTATCCAACTCGTGCTTATACCCCTTCCCCGAAATAATTTTCAATAAATCTTTTTCCAAACTTTCCATAGGATATTCGATAATTCTCCCGATTTCTTTCCCCGATTGATAAACAATAATAGTCGGAACTCTCTTTAAACCGAAGGGTTTTGCCACCCGATAATTTTTATATTTTCTCGGAACAAACAAAATCGGGATTTGCTTATGCGTGTAACCTGCCACATCCAAAACAGCAAATAAAACCGGCACCTGCTTACGACTATCCGGGCACCAAGTCCCCATTACCACCTTAAAATCAAAGTTATTTATATGTTTTTTTAGTCGTTCAATCGTAGAAGAATCCGCCGGGTAGGAACGATAATTTTTTTCAAACCAGTTTTTATAAGGTATTTTATTCAAATCCGCACGACTTCCGTAGCCCACCAAAATATCTTGCTTATGATAAGATTCCGTATGAAGTTTGGATGTTCTACAAGCTGAAAAAGCAAAAACAACCAATAATAATATGTATTTTTTCATGTGTTTCATAATATTCTTTTAACCAAAGATAAGTGAAAAATTTTTGATTGAAAAAATTTCGTTTTTCCAAACTCAAAATTCTTTGTAATTTTATTTTTTAAAAATAAATGTATCGAATAATCGTTATCCTATTATAAATCACATCCGTTATGTTCAAAAAATTTTTGGTATTATCCGTTTTCTTAACACAATTCGTCCTCAAAGGTCAAGAAAGTATAAAAAATTACTTGCCCGAAACCCAATATATTCAAGCGGTAAATCTTTATCACGAAAAAGAATACAAACCGGCTCAATATATTTTTGAAAAACTGAAAACCACCTCCAAAGACCCGAATATTTCGGGTGATATTTATTATTATCTTGCAAGTATCGCCGTTAGAACCGATGCACCCGATGCCGAAGATCTTTTGACCTATTTTACGGAACATTTCCCTACGAACCCCAAAAGAAATTTGGCGTTTTTTGATGCCGCCGATTACTATTTCACCTCGGGAGATTTTGACAAAGGTTTGGAACTTATCAACAAAGTGGATCCGGGAGATCTCTCTCCGCAAGAATATGAAAAATACAATTTCTATATGGCATATTCCTATCTGAAAAAGAAAGATTGGAAAAAAGCCGCCCGTTTGTTTGAAAAACTATTGGATTCCAAAATTTATGGCAAACAAGCCAAGTATTATTACGGATACATCGCTTATCAACAAAACGATTTTGCCAAAGCTCAAAAATATTTTAATCAAGTAGCAGACGAAGGTTCTTACAACAAAAAAATGCCTTATTATCAAGCCGATATGTATTTCAAACTCGGTCGATTTCAAGATGCTATAAACGAAGCGATGAAAATATTTGAGCGTTCTCACGGAAAAGAACATT
>JALSTJ010000143.1 GCA_026983815.1 Flavobacteriales bacterium | reverse complement strand
TAGCCACCGATGCTATCAAAAAAAATCACGTTCGTTTGAACGGTAATATTGCCAAAGCTTCCAAAGAAGTTTTTGGGGGAGATATTATTGAAATTCGTAAAAATCAAATTGATTATAAAATTTTGGTTTTGGATACGCCCCAAAGTAGAGTAGGCGCCAAACTGGTTCCACAATATATCAAAGATCAAACACCCGAAGAAGCTTTTAAACATCTTGAATTGTTAAAAGATGCCAAAAATTATTATCGCAAAAAAGGAACCGGGCGTCCGACTAAAAAAGACCGTAGGGATTTGGAGGAATTTTTAGGAGATGAATAAAATAAAACGTCGGCGTGCTGGGAGTAAAATTTTTACTAATATCAAGCGTCGGCGTCGCTTTAAGCGACACCGACGCTAAATTGATAATTTAAAATAATGAAACGAACCTGAATTTTGTAATTGCTTCATAATTAATAAATTACAAAATTTTAAACACATGAAAAACAACCTATTTTTACTTATATTTTTATTGATAACTTCTTGTAACTCAATAAATAATAAAAAACAAGAGCAAATGAAACATATAAAACCACCCATTGCAAAAAAAATCCCTAAAAAATTAGAAAAACACAGAGATATTAGAATCGATAATTATTATTGGCTTCGTGAAAGAGAAAATCCCGAAGTGATTAAATATCTTGAACAGGAGAATGCTTATTACGATGAGATGACACAAGAAACAAAGGAGTTGGAAAATTCCATTTTTGAAGAATTGAAATCGCGTATCAAACAAGAAGACGAATCCGTGCCGTATTTTGAAAACGGATATTATTATCAGACCAAATATTTCAAAGGCAAAGAATATCCCGCATATTACAGACGAAAAGGAAGTTTGGACGCAAAAGAAGAATTAATCGTTGATGTAAATCATTTGGCACAAGGACATAATTATTATCATTTAACCGGTTTGGAAATCAGTCCCGATAACAAAATTGCCGCTTATGGCGAAGATACCGTCAGTCGTAGGAAATATACATTGAAATTCAAGGATTTAACCAGCGGCAAATACCTAAAAGATGAAATAAAAAATACTACGGGACACGCCGTTTGGGCTAATGATAATCAAACGATTTTTTATACCCGAAAAGATCCGGAAACATTAAGAGCTTATAGAATTTACAAACACATTTTGGGCGATAATCCCGAAAATGACGAACTTGTTTACGAAGAAAAAGACGATACTTTTGATGTTTTTGTAACCAAAAGCAAATCCAATAAATATATTTATATCGCTTCGTTTAGCACGCTTACTACCGAATATCGCTATTTGGATGCAAATAATCCCAAAGGAAAATTCAAAATTTTTGCCGGAAGGAGCAGGGGAGTGGAATACAATCTTTTTCATCGGAACAACGAGTTTTATATCTTGACCAATAAAGATGATGCAACCAATTTCAAATTGATGAAAACTACTGAAAATCAGACGGAAATGAATTTTTGGAAAGATGTTATTCCCCATAGAAAAAACGTAATGATTGACGATGTGGATATTTTTGACGATTTTATGGTTTTGCAAGAAAAAGAAAACGGACTGAACCGCTTGCGAATAATCACTAAATCAGACGATTATTATATCCAAATGAACGAAGAAACTTATATGCTTTATGTCTCGTATAATCCCGAAATGAAAACCCGTAAATTACGTTACGTTTACAACTCAATGACTACGCCTTCATCCGTCATTGAACACGATTTGAGCGCAAAAAAAGATACGGTTTTGAAAGAACAGGAAATTCCGGGCGGAAAGTTTGATAAAAACAATTACGAATCCGTTCGTTTGTGGGCAACTGCACGAGACGGAAAAAAAGTGCCGGTTTCGTTGGTTTATAGAAAAGGAATAAAACTCGATGGAAAAAATCCGTTATTGCTGTATGGATACGGTTCCTACGGAATTACGGTAGATCCGGGGTTTAGCTCATCCCGATTATCCCTTTTGGACAGAGGATTTATCTTTGCCATTGCTCATATTCGTGGAGGTGAATATTTAGGTCGTCCTTGGTATGAAGACGGAAAATTGTTGAAAAAGAAAAATACTTTTTACGATTTTATCGATGTCAGCAAATTTTTGATTGAAAAAAAATATACATCTCCGGAACATTTGTATGCAATGGGCGGTTCTGCCGGTGGATTGCTGATGGGAGCCGTTATCAATTACAATCCCGAATTATACAAAGCCGTTGTTGCCCAAGTGCCGTTTGTGGATGTAGTAACGACAATGTTGGACGAAAGTATTCCCTTGACGACCGGCGAATATGACGAGTGGGGAAATCCCAATGAAAAAGAATATTATTTTTATATGAAATCCTACTCGCCTTATGATAATGTTGAAGCAAAGAACTATCCTAATCTATTGGTAACCACCGGACTTCACGACTCACAAGTACAATATTGGGAACCGGCAAAATGGGTGGCTAAATTGCGTGATATGAAAACCGATAACAACTTGCTACTGCTACATACCGATATGGAAGTTGGACACAGAGGAGCATCGGGGCGTTTTAAATCATTACGAGACAGAGCAAGGGAATATGCTTTTTTGTTGAGGTTTGAAAATAATAAAGAATAAATTTTGATTAATAAAAAGCATTATCAAATTTGTATTATTGTAAAAAAATTAAAATATGATTAGAAAAAATATCTTTGCATTTTTTTTATTTGGTTTTATTAGTGTTGCATTCCGTCAATCGGTTCAAATCGGAAACGGTTCGGAAGTAAATATACATTTACCGGTAGCACCATTTTATAAATATACTTATTCACAACAAATATATTTGGCAAGTGAAATAGGAGATTATGACGGAGGGACAATAACAGAGCTTAAATTCTACTTTGGTAGTGGTAATGGAATATACAATTCGAATTATTGGACGGTTTATATA
>JALSTJ010000142.1 GCA_026983815.1 Flavobacteriales bacterium | reverse complement strand
ACCTTTAAAAGAAAGTTGTGCTCCATCGGTACCTCCGCGGATGGCTTTTATATTCGGTTTAATATCCAAATCCAACATAGCTTCTTCTACAATATCCACAACATGTTTTACGGGTTCAATTTTTTCTCGCATATTATAGTATTGATCCTTTAATTCCACCTCGACTGTTCCTTTACCATATTTCTTGTTAAAATCATCTGCTACTTTTTCAAAATATTTTTTCCGAGCTTCAAATTTTTCCCTGTCATGGTCACGAATAATATATTCCAACTCCGTAAGCTCAACATCTCCTTTCATATTGTGTAAATGATAAAATCCTTCATAACCTTCGGTGGTTTGAGGCGTTTCATTTTCGGGGAATGCTTTGATAAAATCGGCAGCTATTAACATTGAATTTATCATTTTGTTTTTGGCATAGCCCGGGTGCACACTTTTTCCGTTAATTTTTACTTTGGCGCCGGCAGCATTAAAATTTTCAAATTCCAATTCTCCAACTTCGGAGCCATCCATAGTATAAGCCCAATCGGCACCGAATTTTTCTACATTAAATTTATGCGCTCCCAGACCTATTTCTTCATCGGGATTAAATCCTACTCTGATTTTTCCGTGTTTGATTTCGGGATGTTTTATCAAATAATCCATCGCATCCACTATTTCGGCAACGCCTGCTTTATCATCAGCTCCAAGTAATGAATTTCCATCTGTATGAATGATGGTTTGACCGATATATTTTTTTAATTCGGGAAAATAATCCGGTGATAATACCAATCCCTTTTCTTGATTTAGTATAATATCGCCTCCATCATAATTTTCAACAAACTGAGGATTAACATTGGCTCCACTATAATCGGGTGCTGTATCATAATGTGCAATAAAACCGATAGTAGGAACATCTTTTTCTATATTTGAAGGCAAAGTCGCATAGACATATCCGTTTTCATCAATTTCCACATCCTGCATACCTATTTCTTTCAAATCTTTTACAAGCTCATGAGCTATATTCCATTGTTTTTCGGTAGAAGGAGTTGTATTTGATTCCGGATTGGATTGCGAATCTATTTTTACATATTTTATAAAGCGTTCAACTAATTTTTCCATAATTATAATTTTTAAGTTCAAATGTATAATTTTGTTTTTGATTAAAAAAAGAGTTTTGGAATTTTTTAATAAAAAAAACCGACTCAAAAATGAGCCGGCTTTTAATAAATTTTAATTTTATTTTAATTTTTGTCCTCATAAATATACTCTTCTGTCTTAGAAATATTTCCATTTGCATTTTCTGTAGATTGTATTGGATAATTATCATTATTATAATTGTAATTATAAGTTACGGTAGCATTTTGTGTACTACCCTGATAGGTTATATGATTAACAGCTGTTAAAACATTATTTGCTACAGTAATAGGTGATGCTATTGTTTTAACATTTGTCATGGGATTTTTTTTATCATCATAAGTATAATCCACACTCATACTTAAAATCCCGGGAACATCCAATTCAAAATTAGAAATATTATCTCCACTGTATATAAGAGTTCCATTATAAGTAGTTCCATTGGAATTCATAACAAAAGTAGAAACTTTGTCTCCATTATACTGGGTAAAAGTAATTTGATCTGTTATTTGTCGGTTTTGATCATATTTAACAATTTGTTGAACTTTATCATTTGATATAGTATAAATTTGCACACCTGAAAAAGTATTGTTATATTTTGATACAATAGAATCCAAAAGTCCTTTTGTTTTATCTTTATAATAATATTCATCTACATACACATCACTACCTGAAGTTCGCGTACTTTTTGTCAAGACCCTTCCTGTATCGTATTCATAATTGGTTGTTGAACTGGTTTGTAACGAACTTTTCATTTGGGTTTGATCTATGGTTTCATGAATTGTTTTTACTAAATTTTTTAAGGTAAAGTTTGCAGGCCTACTGGAGTTATCAACTGTATTTATTGTAACCGGAACAGGTTTTGGGGTATTTTGTTGATTATCACTGCTTTTTTTGTCTTTTTTACAATTTACCAAAGTAATTGCAAGAATCATTAAACTGAGTAAAGTAATTTTTTTCATTTTTATATATTTTATGTTAATACAACAAAGTTATAAAAAAAAGTGATAAAAAAATATGCATTATTTTTATATTTACAAAAAATATTAATTTATGTCATATATTTCCAATACACAACTGGATTTGGCTTGGAATTTCGTCAATTATACCGGTAGAAACATTTTCCTGACGGGAAAAGCAGGCACGGGGAAAACCACTTTTTTACACCGATTAAAACGCGAATCGCTTAAACGGTTGGTTGTCGTTGCGCCTACCGGAGTTGCTGCAATCAATGCCGGTGGAGTTACCATTCATTCGTTTTTTCAAATGCCTTTCGGACCGATTATTCCCGATGAAAATTTGGAAATTAAACGTGAATTTAAACGAAAATTTAATCGAAAGAAAATAGATATCATTCGTTCATTGGATTTGTTGGTGATAGACGAAATCAGTATGGTGCGTGCCGATTTGTTGGACGGAATTGATAGGGTTTTAAGAAAATACAAAGATAAAGACAAAGTTTTCGGTGGTGTGCAAGTTTTGATGATTGGCGATATGCAACAGTTGGCGCCGGTTGTTAAAGACCACGAAAAAGCCATTTTGCAAAAATATTACGAAACTCCTTATTTTTTCAGTAGCAGAAGTTTTCAGCAAGCAAATCCGGTAAGTATTGAACTGACCGAAATTTTTCGTCAGCAGGATAGAGAATTTATCGAAATTTTGAATGAAGTCAGAGAAAATAATCTATCGGAAAAGAGTCTCACCAAGTTGAATGAACGTTATATACCGGAATTTAAATCCAAAGAAGACGACGGATACATTTTGCTGACTACCCATAATTATAAAGCAAACAAAATCAATAGGGAA
>JALSTJ010000141.1 GCA_026983815.1 Flavobacteriales bacterium | reverse complement strand
GATGAAAAATTAGCCATTGAAAGTCTGAAATGGGAAATAGAAAATTTTTGTAAAGATATAGAAGTTATTGCCACCTATTCAAATCCTGTTGAAGCTATTGAAGGGATAAATCTGCTTAAACCCGAATTGGTCTTTTTGGATATTGAAATGCCCGAATTGGATGGTTTTCAATTGTTGGAAAAATTGGAATATAGAAATTTTGATTTGATAATCACAACGGCTTATAATCAATATGCCATTCAAGCTTTCAAAGCCAATGCAATTGATTATTTATTAAAACCCATTGACCCTGACGAATTGATTGAAGCCATTCAAAAAGTTAAAGATAGAAAGGGAACCGGTGAAGAATTATTTAATATTCAAAGTATTTTGGACAATTTGGTTGAGAAAAAAGAAAAATATAAAAAAATTCCATTTTCATTGAGTAACAAAATTATGTTAATTGAACCTGAGAATATTATTTATTGCAAATCGGATGGCAGTTATACACAAGTTTATTTAAAAAATAAAGAAAAGATTTTGGTTTCTAAAAGTATTAAGCAAATCGAACAGGCATGTCCCGGAAATTTATTCAAAAGAGTTCACAAATCTTATATTGTTAATATTAAAGAAGTTATAGAATATGTTAGACAAGGTGGAGGTGAATTGATACTTTCCAATGGTATGGTTGTACCTGTTTCCAGAACACATAAAAGTGAGGTTTTGGCTGCATTAAATATTGTTTGATTTGTTTGACTTAAATGAAATATCAAATGATTTGGCACATCCCACAAACAATGGGATTGTAGTATTTGTTTCAGGTTTTTTATTTATTTTGAGTGTATATCATTTTTTTTTATTTTTCCAACATAAGGACAAAAGTTATCTATATTATTCACTTTATACTTTTTTGGTTTTTGTCTATACTTATCATCGGGATCCAAATTTTATCTTAACTAAATATTCATCTTCTTTAATACCTTTTATAAAATTGCTTTACGATCCCATAAAATGGTTATATTCAATTATTTATCTATACTTTGCCATTTCCTTTATCGAATTGAATAAATACAATAAAAGATGGCATAAAATAATTAAAAAATATGCAAATGCAACACTTCTTTTATTAATTAGTTCCAGCTTTATATCTATAATAACCGATAATTACAAAATTACTGAAATTTTATATAATTTTGTTTTCTTGCCAAGCATTTTTATTCTATCGATTTATCTATTATATATTTTTTGGACAACTCAATCGCCTGTAAAAAAATATTTGATAATCGGTGCGGGAACTTATCTGATATTGGCAGGTTTCTCTCATTTTCTTACTTATAATGGACATCCTTTTCGAATTATTTTTTATTTTGCTATTACTTTCGAAATATTTTTATTTGCATTGGGACTCGGGAAAAAACAAAAGCTTATTTTAGAAGAGAAAAACAAATGGCAAGCTTTAATTATTGACCAACATGAAGAAAATCTCAAAATGAAAGATCTTTTGGCTCAAGAATTGGATAAAGAAGTGGAAAAGAAAACTGAAATTATTGTTGAATTATTAAAAGAAAACGAAGCGGAAAAAAGAAAAAAAATGGCTCTGGAATATTCCAAACAAATTTTAAAATTGCGTATGCAAGCACTACAATCACAGATGAATCCGCATTTTTTGTTTAATTCGTTAAATTCCATAAAACATTTCATTATTCATAACAATCAAAAAGATGCAATAGCTTATTTGACCAAATTTGCCAAATTCATACGCAAAGTTTTGGATTATTCTTATGTTGGGGAAGTAAGTCTCCAAGAAGAATTGGATATGATGAAACTTTATCTTGAAATTGAAAATTATCGTTTTAACCAAGAGCTATCCTACTCCTTTTCTATTGATGAAACCGTTGATTTGAGTTCCATTAAAGTGCCCCCAATGATTTTGCAAGCTTTTATTGAAAATTCGATTTGGCACGGCTTGGCTATGAAAAATAATGATAAAAAAATAAACATAGCCGTCAAAAAAAATAAAAATTATATTTTTGTTACCATTACAGACAATGGTATCGGTAGAACCAAAGCGCAAGAAATAAAATTGAGCAAATCCGCTATATTAAATAAAGAATCCTTGGGTATAAAAATCACCGAAGAACGATTGAAAGCTTACACACAAAACAGAAAATTCAAATCGGAGATTTTGATTACTGATTTAACCAATAAACAAAATCAAGCGACCGGAACGCAAGTAACAATTAAAATTCCTATAAAATAAAAAAGTCGGAAAAAATCCGACTTAAAAAATGTGTGAGCAAATCTAAATTATTTTACAACGAAAGTAACTTTTAAGGTTACTCTGTATTCAACAACTTCTCCTTTATTTACCACAACACTTTGATCTTTTACATAAGCAGATTTTATCTCTTGAATAGATTTACTGGCTTTTTTTACAGCTTTGGCTGTTGCATCTTCCCAACTTTTTTTGGAACTGGACATCAATTCCACAACTTTTAATACTGACATAGTTAATATTTTTTGAATTTATATCTCAAATATATAAAAAATTATCAATATTAAAAAAATAAATTAGCGTGAATTTGACAAAAAATCTAACTCAAAACCAAAGTTTCATATTTTCCGTATTTTTTTGATGGATCAAAATACTCCTTGAAGGTTTTTGAAGACCTTCAAGGCTTGCAAAATAAGAACAAATGAACAATATTATCTCTGTAATAAAGCGTCGCGTCGCTCCAAGCGACACCGACGCTAAAATAGTCATAACTCTACTTTTCAATAGATTAACTTGCTAATAATAAGAAAATTACAAAATCACAGACTTCGGAAGTAAAATACCTTGAAGGAAAAACAAAAAGAAATTTGATTTAAGTTTAATCGAATTCACGTTAAATTATAAAATTCCGGCAACAGTAAAAGTGCTTCCTCCTACAAATACTATATCTTCTTTGTTTGCTGATGATAAAGCCGCATCAAAAGCCAGTTGGATATTTTGATAAGATTTTGCTTTAAGTCCTTCTTTAATTGCTGTATTATATAATATTTTTTCATCCAAAGCACGTGGAATATCGGCTTTGGTTATGTAATACAAAGCATCTTTGGGAAAAAGTTTGAGAATGGATACAAAATCTTTATCATTTACCATACTTAATACAATATGCAATCGATTATAATTTAATCCTAACAATTGCTTAACGACCTCTTTAATCCCCGCTTCATTATGTGCAGTATCCAATATTATCAGTGGATTTTCTTGAATAATATCCCAACGACCGCGTAATCCTGTATTTTCTCTTACTTTCAGTAATCCTTTTTTTATCGCTGCTTCCGAAATTACGAAATCTTTCGATTGTAAAATATCCAAAGTTTTCAACACGGTTTTTATGTTTTTCTCTTGATAATTGCCTTTTAAATCACTTGTGTATTTTAATGCTTTATTATTTTGTGCGATATACAACGGAGCAGATTTTTCACCGGCGATTTTTTTAAAAACATCAATGGTTTCCTTTTGCAATTCGCCTATCACCACCGGAACATTCGGTTTGATAATTCCTGCTTTTTCAAAAGCTATCTGTTTCAAATCATTTCCCAACATTGCCGTATGGTCTTTACTAATATTAGTAATCACGGATACTTCGGGATTTATAATATTTGTGCTATCCAATCGTCCGCCCAAACCCACTTCAACTACGGCAATATCCACCTTTTTTTTGGCAAATTGTTCAAAAGCCAAGCCAACCGTCATCTCAAAAAAAGACAATCGGTTTTTAATAAAAAAATCTTTGTTTCGTTTGATAAAATTTATTACACAATTCTTGCGTATCATTTGTCCGTTGATACGGATACGCTCTCTAAAATCCACCAAATGCGGTGAAGTATATAATCCGGTTTTATAACCTGCTTCTTGCAAAACGGAAGCCAACATATGACTGACGGAACCCTTACCGTTTGTTCCGGCAATATGTATGGATCGAAATTTCTTTTCGGGATTGCCCAAGTGTTTTGCAAGTTTCTTTATGTTGATTAAATCTTTTTTGTAGGCGAACTTCCCTTTCCGTTGATACATAGGAAGTTGTGAATACATCCATTCCAGAACCTCTTCGTATTTCACTTGCTATTCACGTATTTTGAAATTATATATAATTTTCCCGATTTGCAGGTTTGGAGCATTTGCGTCAGGTGACCAAGTGGTTTTCATTGCCGCTTGCTCAGCTGCTTTTTTCAAACAAGGAGCAGGATTGGTTGTGCCTTTTACTCCTCCTTCTACTTTTACTACCTTTCCTTGTTTATTTACATATATTTTAACCACAACTTTCCCCTGTTCATTACAAGAAAATTTAGGTCTGGGTTTATGTAAAGCTTTTCGGTTTCCCAAAAAATAACTTCCGCCACCACCACTGCCATTTCCACCGTTTCCATAATATCCCGAAGCATTCGGATCGCCGGAAGCGCTTCCTTTGTCTCCTGCTTGATTATCATTTCCTTCTCCTGTGGAATTATTGGTTTGTTCGCCCGGCGCATTTTTTACGGAATTGAGTATATCCGTTATATTTTTATCGGGTTGTGGCTTGGGCGGTTGTTTGGGTTTGGTATTTTTAACCGGCTTAACCTCTTTTTTTGGTTTTGTATGCTTGGTGTTTTTAATAACCGGAGCATCTGCCTTCTCATCCGTAAGAACATTATCTTTTACTTGCGGCTGAGTTTTGACAGGTTCAGGTTTTACTTTTACGGGTTTTAGCGGTTGATTATGTTGCGGTTGAACCAATCCACTTCCCCTATCCGATGTTCCGAAATTTACGGCAATACCGGTTTCAGGTGGCGGATCCAAATATTTCATTCCACTGATAAACATAAGTATTATAAGCAATATCATAACAATGGTTGCTTCAATCAATCCCTTTCTTTTATGTTTATCTTGTAAGTATTCCACAAATATATTTTTTTGAAAAAATGTTTCAATTCTTATGCCAAAATTATTTTGGACGGACGGCAAGAATTACTTTATAATTGTTTCTATTGGCAATATCCATCACATATACTGCATTTTCAATAGGAACACCTTCTTCAACCCGTAGAATAATCACCGGTTTTTTTTCTTTTTCCAATTTTGCTTTTAAGCGAGTTTCCAGATTTTCTTTCTTGATATGTTTTTTGTTGATATAATATTCCAAATTCTTTTTGATACTTACCGAAATATTCTGACTGTGTTCGGTTTTTCCTTTGGCTTTGGGCAATATCAAATCCAAAGCATCCGTAGTAACCAAAGTCGAAGTAAGCATAAAGAATATCAACAACAAAAATACGATATCCGTCATTGAAGCCATACTGAACTCGGGACTTATTTTATTTCTTCCTCTTAAATCCATACAGATAATATTTTTTAAACCGGTTCATTTAACATATCCAAGAAATCCACAGCATTGGCTTCCATTTGATGAACCACTTTATCAGTTTTTGCTACCAAATGATTGTACGCCATATAGGCAGCAATTCCAACAATCAAACCTGCAACTGTGGTGGTCATAGCCGTATAAATACCTTGTGCCAATGATGCCACTTCAATTTTTCCACCACCGCTTGCCATATTATGAAATGCCAAAATCATTCCGATAACCGTTCCCAAAAATCCAATCATTGGAGCAGCTCCGGCAATAGTTGCCAAAGTACTGACATTCTTTTCTAATTTATATACTTCCAATTTTCCGGCATTCTCAATTGCTTTATCAATATCTTCCAATGGTTTACCGATTCTGGATATGCCTTTGGAAATCAAGTTTGCGACCGGTGTATTATATTGTCGACATAACATCTGGGCACCTTCAACATTTCCGTTTTTAATATAAGTTCTGATTTGATTCATAAAGGAAGGACTCACTTTAGAAGCTGCTTTAATAGCCGATAATCTCTCAAAATAAATAACCAAAGCTATAAAAAGCATCAGCATCAATAATCCGATAATTATCATTCCGCCGGTACCGGAATTTAAAATTAAATCAATAATTCGTAAAGTTTTTTCTTGCGGCACATCTGCATTCATATTTTGCCCTGCATTCTGTAAAGTATCTTGCACTTGTTGTGCTTGTAAAAGATTTAGTAAACTCATAAGTTCATCATTTTTTTCTTTAGATTTATTAAAAACGAAAATAGAAAATTTTTATTATATAAACTGTTTTATTTAAAAAAATATTCATTAAATAAATATCCTTGGTTAAATCCTATTTGTAAAATAATATTTCTCCTTCAATAAAATCTTATTTTGGCATTTATAAAGCTCAATTTCGAGTAACTTTTTGAGCATGCGGACAAAAATTTGTATAGAGATGTCATATTAAATGTTCTATGGGCAAAGGAAAAAGAATGAATATATTATGATGCTTGATTTGATTACATCTTCAATTTTTTGAAATAAAACTTGTAAGAAATCACTATAAAATCATATGCAGACACATTCATAATTATTTTTTATATTTGCCTTTCAATTACACTAATCAAATAGTTTATGAAAAATATCAAGCAAATAATTAATTCAGAAAAACTAAATATTCCTATTGAAGTAAAAGCTTGGGTTAAGACTTTTAGAAATGATCGTTTTATTGCAGTGAATGATGGTTCAACAATACAAAATTTACAGTTGGTAATTGATCCCGAAAAATTTGATGAAAATATTCGAAAAAAGATAAATACCGGTGCTGCACTATATGCCAAAGGCGAACTTAAAGAAAGTCTGGGGAAAGGTCAAAAAGTGGAAGTTTGGGTGGATGAATTGGAAATATTGGGAGAATCGGATCCTGAAAAATTTCCCATTCAACCCAAAAGACACAGTTTAGAATTTCTACGGGAAAAAGCACATTTACGTCCACGCACAACTCTCTTTGGCGCTATCATGCGTATCAGAAATACATTGGCATTTGCCGTACATCAATATTTTCAGAAAAATAATTTTTTATATGTAAATACGCCTATTATTACTAGCGCTGATGCAGAAGGTGCAGGAGAAATGTTTCAGGTAACTACTTTAGACCTGCAGAATCCACCTAAAGATGAAACAGGAAAAATTGATTATAAAAAAGATTTTTTCAATACCAAAACAAATTTAACCGTATCCGGACAATTGGAAGCAGAGACGTATGCCATGGCATTGGGAAAAGTTTATACTTTCGGACCGACTTTTAGAGCAGAAAATTCTAACACTACCCGACATTTAGCAGAATTTTGGATGATTGAACCCGAAGTAGCTTTTATGGATTTACATGGTGATATGGATTTAGCCGAAGACTTTTCGAAATATATTATCAAAGAAGTTTTACATAAAAATCGTGAGGATTTGGAATTTTTGGAAATGCGGTTAAAAAATGAAGAAAAGCAAAAACCTCAAAATCAAAGAAGTGAAATGGCTTTGATTGAAAAATTGGAATTTGTATTGGAAAATAATTTTAAAAGATTGAGTTATACAGAAGCGATAGAAATATTGAAAAATTCCAAGCCCTATAAAAAGAAAAAATTCAAATTTCCCGTCGAATGGGGCGTTGATTTACAAAGCGAACACGAACGCTATTTAGTTGAGAAACATTTTAAAACTCCAGTTATAATCTATGATTATCCTGCAAAAATCAAAGCATTTTATATGCGTTTAAATGATGATGAAAAAACCGTTAGAGCCATGGATGTATTATTTCCCGGAATTGGTGAGATTGTCGGTGGTTCTCAAAGAGAAGAACGATTGGATGTACTTCTAAAAAAAATGTATGATTTAGGTGTAGATACTAAAGAACTTTATTGGTATGTGGATACTCGTAGATTTGGCACAGCAGTACACAGTGGTTTTGGATTGGGATTTGAAAGAATGGTGCAATTTGTAACCGGCATGAGCAATATCAGAGATGTAATTCCCTATCCTCGTTTTCCGGGTAATGCAAATTTTTAATAAAATCGCTTTGGAATATTTTTTGTATTCTAACGCATCATAAATATTCATCCATCAAAATCATGAAAAAATTTTTCTTAATTACATTTTTTTTATTAACTGTGAAAGTTTTTTCACAAGAAAGCATTACAAAAAATGATAAAATTTCTCTGGATGAAAAATTTTTTGACGCTGAAACCTATCGAGTTAAAGAAAATTATGATAAATCTAATGAATTATTGTTTGAAGCTTTGAATTTATCACCAAAAAATGATGCCATTTTATTCAAAATAGCCCAAAACTATTATGATTTAAAAAATTATGTGCAATCACAAGAATTTATAGACCAAGCCATACAATTAAATCAAAAAAATAAATGGTATCAATATCTGGCTATTGAAATTGCTATTGCCCAAAAAAGAGATACCGCCAAAGTCAGAAGAATGATAGAGGATTTTCGACCTCTGGCAAAAAATAAATTTCTGATCAATTCACTATATCTCAAATTATTCAGAAATCAGAAAAAAACATCTAAAAAATTATCAAAAAAATACAATGCCAATAAGCTTATTTTGGATTTATTTCAAAAACAACAATATTCAAAAGTTATCACAATCATAGAAAAATCTCTGGTAGATGCTCCTACAAATCCACAATTATATTTATGGGCTGCACAAGCAAGTTTGAAAACAGGTAATGCCAAAAAAACTTTGGAATATCTGGATTTGGGTATAGATTTTGCAAGAACAAATAAAAAAACATTAAAGCAATTTTATCAGGAATATATCAAAGTTTATCAAACTTTAAAAAAACCTGAAAAAGTTAAAAAATATCAATTAAAACTCAGAAAAATTTGAAAAAACTATATTTAATATTCATTTTGTCAAGTGTTTTATTTTTATCCTGTAAAACCGTAAAACCTATAAAATACGGAAGAACAGTAAATATCAACCTTGAAAAATTAATCAAAAAAATAGAAAAACATAATTTTTCGGCACACAATTACAGCAGTAGATTTGAGGTAAAATTCAATAATCAAAATCAGGATTTTACAGGTCGTGGAAAAATCAAAATTCTTAAAGACAGTATGATCTGGGGCAGCATTAATTTTATGGGAATTCCCGCCGCAAAATTTTTATTAACTCCACATCGAATACAATATTATAATAAAGTAGATCAAACCTACTATGATGGTGATTATCAAATAGTTTACAATTTAACCGGAACCAATTTATCCTTTAGAAATATACAAAATCTCTTATTTGCTAATCCTATTAATCCCATTAATATTGAAGATTATCAATTAAAAATCAATTCCTCAAGTTATTCCTTAAATTCAAAAACAGCGCATCATCTAATACCGGTAATACAAATTATTCCTAATTATAAAATCAGAAAATTGGAAATAAATCCTTTACCCGGACAGAAATTAAGCGTTATATATCCGGGTTTTATAAAAATAGGCAGACAAATACTCCCGAATGATATTTATATACATTCCAAAGGAATGGCAGATGATCTTTCTGTAAAAATCAAATTAAAAAATCAGCGAATTAATCAAAAACAAACATATCCATTTAAAATTCCCGAAGGATATCAAAAACTTTGAGTAAAATTATTTTTTATCAAACCTAATTTCATTATATTTGTTTGACTAAAATAAATAAAAAATGAAAATAGGTGTACTCAAAGAAACCCGTCCCAACGAAAAAAGAGTTGCTATAACTCCCAAAATAACCAAAGACTATATCAACAAAGGATATGAAATTTTTATAGAAAGAAATGCCGGATTGGCTTCTTCTTTTTCAGATGAAGATTACAAAAATAACGGAGGAAAAATTGTAGATAAAAATACTATTTTTAATGATGCTGATGTTATCGTTAAGATCAATCCTTTGGATGATGAAGAAATTGCCCAATTAAAAAAAGGACAAGTTGTAATCTCCATGGTTTATCATCGTTTGCATCCAGAAACGGTCAAAAAAATTGCCGATAAAGGTGCTACTCTATTTTCTATGGATGCCATACCGAGAATTTCTAGGGCTCAAAACATGGATGTATTATCCTCTCAAAGTAATTTAGCGGGATACAAAGCTGTTATTATAGGTGCTGATGAGATGACCAAAATCTTTCCTCTAATGATGACGGCTGCAGGAACTATAACACCTGCAAAAGTTTTGATTTATGGAGTGGGTGTTGCCGGTCTGCAAGCTATAGCCACTGCCAAACGTTTGGGAGCTATTGTGGAAGCTACCGATGTAAGACCGGAAACCAAAGAACAAGCAGAATCTCTCGGTGCCAAATTTATTACCGTTGAAGATAAGGAATTGGAAAATGTTTCGGAGGGCGGATATGCCAAAGAAGTTTCAAAAGAATTTTTGGAAAAACAAAAACAAGCAGTTAATAAATCTCTCTTTGATGCCGACTTAGTGGTTACTACTGCATTGGTTCAAGGAGCCAAAGCACCGGTATTGATTAAAGAAGAGCAAATTAAACAAATGAAACGAGGTGCTGTGATTGTTGATATGGCAGTTGAAAAAGGTGGAAATGTTGAGTTAAGCGAACCGGATAAAACCATTGAAAAATATGGAATAAAAATCATTGGAAAAACTAACCTGCCTTCAACTTTAGCTACCAACGCCAGTGAATTATATGCGAAAAATCTATATAATTTCATAACTTTCATGTCTGATAAAGAACATTTTAATTTTGATTTGGATGAAGAGATTACAAAAGGAACTTTATTAGCGAAAGATGGTGAAATTTTAGTTCAAAGTTAGACACACGGATACATACTAAACAACAAAAAGCATCATAAATATTTATGATGCTTTTTTATTAGTAGCGGGAGCAGGACTCGAACCTGCGACCTTCGGGTTATGAGCCCGACGAGCTACCTACTGCTCTATCCCGCGATGTTTGCGTTGCAAATATACAACAATTTTGTTTCATTTGTCAAGTTTTTTAAGGTATTCTTTATAAAAATGTTCTAAAATCTAAACAAAGCTTTATTATTCAACTTATTAAACTCTACAAATCTTTCAGTAAAAAATGTTGGGGTTCAATACAAAAATATTATTTTCGCAAATGAAAATATATATTATGAATATTTTGGAAATTATAAAAAATGGAGGAGTTGTTATCTATCCAACCGATACGATTTGGGGAATAGGCGGCGATGCTACCAATCCGCAAGTGATTGAAAAAATATATAAAATCAAAGGGCGAAATAAAGAAAAATCATTTATCATTTTAGTCGATGGCTATAAAATGCTTCAAGAATATGTTGAAAAAATTCCTATGGAAATTTGGGAATTTTTAGAAAAATCCATTAAACCGACCACCGTTATTTATCCCAATCCAAAAAACTTACCCGAGGAATTATTAGCAAAAGACGGCTCAATTGCCATTAGAATCATAAAAAAAGGATTTGCAAAAGATTTGATAAAAAATATAGGAGTTCCTTTGATTTCCACATCTGCAAATGTTAGCGGAATGCCTTCTCCCAAAAGCTTTGATGATATTGATGCCGATATTTTGCAAAACGCCGACTATGTTGTAAATTTGCATCGCAAAACCATTTCCGAGCAACCGTCCAGAATAATTAAATGGAGTAAAGAAAACGGAATTGAAATTATTAGAGACTAAATGACTAAACAAATATATAAGGAAGCACTCAACCTTCCTGTTTTTAATTTTATAAAAAAAGCCGCCGAAGAACTTGATTATCAAACCTTTGTAATTGGTGGTTATGTCAGAGACTTTTTATTAAAAAAACAAAAAGCCAAAGATATCGATATCGTTACCTTGGGTAGCGGCATTAAATTGGCTGAACAAGTAAAAAAACTTTTGCCCGGTAAAACCCAATCGGCTTATTATAAAAATTTTGGCACGGCTCTACTGAAAAATAAGGATTTGGAAATAGAATTTGTAGGTGCCAGAAAAGAATCTTATCATCCTGACAGCAGAAAACCTGCCGTAGAAAACGGAACTATGGAAGATGATCAAAAAAGGCGCGATTTCACCATTAATGCACTGGCTTTGAGTTTGAATGAAGACAATTGGGGACAATTAATCGATCCGTTTAATGGACTGGATGATTTAAAAAATAAAATCATTCGCACGCCTTTGGATCCGGATATCACTTTTTCCGATGACCCTTTGCGTATGATAAGAGCTATCCGTTTTGCTTCCCAATTGGATTTTATGATACATCCCGAAACATTTGAAGCCATTAAACGAAATAAAAAACGTATAAAAATTCTTTCCAAAGAAAGGATAATGGATGAATTCAATAAAATTATGATGCATGATAAACCTTCCATCGGTTTGCAATTGCTTTATGAAACAGGGATTTTAGATGAATTTTTTCCGGAACTCGGAAAATTGCAAGGAGTTGAGGAAAACGAAGGCAAAACGCATAAAGACAATTTTTATCATACATTGGAAGTTGTTGATAATATTTCAAAACACACAGATAATTTATGGTTGCGTTGGGCAGCGCTTTTACACGATATAGGTAAACCCGACACAAAAAAATATCACGATAAAAACGGATGGTCATTTCACGGACACGAATTTTTAGGAGCAAAAATGGTTCCTAAGATTTTTAAACGTTTAAAATTACCTCTAAATCAACACAAAGATTATGTAGCTAAACTGGTTAGATTAAGCTCTCGCCCATTGTCATTGATAGAAGAAGAAGTTACGGACTCAGCCATCAGACGATTGTTGTTTGAAGCAGGAGACGATATAGATGATTTGATGATGCTTTGTGAAGCCGATATCACGACCAAAAACAAGCAAAAAGAAAAAAAATATAAATCCAATCTTAAAAACGTCAGAAAAAAACTGATAGAAGTGGAAGAAAGAGATAAAATTCGTAACTTTCAACCACCGGTTTCGGGAAAAGAAATTATGGAATATTTTAATTTAAAGCCATCAAAACCCGTAGGAATGATAAAAGAAGCCATAAAAGAAGCGATTTTGGAAGGAAAAATACCAAATGAAAAACAAGAAGCTTTGGATTATATGAAAAAAGTGGGACAGGAAATAATAGAAAGCAATCAATAAAATTTTTACTATTATGATTAATCAATTAAGAGTGATATTGGAAACCGACAAAGATGATGTTTACAGAGATATCGAAATAGAAGAAAATGCAACTTTGGAAGATTTACACAATGTCATTGTTCAAAGTTTTGATTTTGACGGGATTGAACCTGCGGCTTTTTACCTAACCGACGAAGAACTCAATCAAGGGATGGAAATCCCATTGTTTAGTTTTGATGAAACCAAACCTGTCAATAATGTTATGGGAAATACTTTAATCAAAGATGTTTTGAGCAAAGAAAATCCCAATCTTTTATATGTATATGATTTTTTGAATATGTGGCGTTTTCTGATTCATCTGATGGATCAAAAAGAAGAAAAAGAACCCGGTATTGAGTATCCACAAGTAGTATTTGCACAAGGTATAAGACCCGAAGATCCTCCGGAAATAAATTTTGATAACCCTTCACAAGACGATTATTTTGATGATAATCTTGATAATCCGTTTGG
>JALSTJ010000140.1 GCA_026983815.1 Flavobacteriales bacterium | reverse complement strand
TTGGTTTCCATCATATGCTGAAAGAGATATTCAATCAGTTTTTTATCACGAGATTCATTGCCTGAAAAAATAGAAAAAATATTGATGCTTACTTCTGCATTTTTTATAGCATCGGGCATATTTTCGGACGATTGGATATTTTTGATTTCAAAGTTTTTGAATTCTCCTTTTACAGGAATTTTGTCTGTGGTTTTAAATCCGGTCCAATGAATGGAACTTTTGTCGGTATTTAAAACCCAAGATCGGGGAGTTTGAACTTCCGGTTTAGCCGGTTTTTCTGCGGATTTTGTTGATTTATTATCATTTTGACAAGAAAACAAAATCATTGAAATCATTAAGTTTAAAAAGAATATTTTTTTCATTGTATCGAATTTTTTAGCAAGTTAAAATAAATTTTATAATTTTTGGTTTTTTTCTTAAAAATTAATAATAACGGGATTAATTTGTTTAATCTTTCCATAAGCTTCATATTTCCACTCCTCAATTCTTTTGATTTTGATTAGGTTATTTTGTATTTATTATTTTAGTTGTAAATTTACTCATTCAAAAATGGATTATACATCATAATGGCGTGATTTTCAACCAATAATTTTTCTTCTTTTTGTCCGTTTTCTTTTGTTATGATTTGAAAAATTTGATTATGCCTGGTATTTCCTCCCCAAAATTCGGTTTTTATCAGATGATTTCTTTCTTCTATGGTGTAGTTTTCATTTACCTTTTCTTTTGAAGTAAGTTTACCATTTAGATAAGTATTGTCCAACCACAGTTCAATTAAAAAAGTGTTATGGGTATTATTTTTTACTTGCAAATCTATATAATTATAAGCCAAAGTAGCTCCTGCTCCAAATGGGACTTCCCTTTTTACATCAGGAAAGACATCAAATCCGTGGCGGTATCGTTCAACAATAGTTAATGGGCTGTGTGCAAATATCCAAAATAATAAATTCCCCAATTGACATAATCCTCCGCCAATTCCGGTATCAATTTTTCCGTTTTTCAAAACCAAACCTTCCAAATACCCTTTATTCTTCGTAGGACGACCAACTAACCGCCAAATGGAGAATGTTTCACCGGGTTTTATCAATATTCCATTTAAATGTTTTATAGCGATTTGCAAGTTTGTCCTTTTGTTCTCCTGCAAATACATATCAACATTTTTTAACGGGCGTAATATCAATGATTTATGTTGAAAAACCTGAAAAGGAAATTGATGATTGACTTTATTTTTTGCATATTTTTCTTTTCCCAGATACCATTTCATTTTTCTTTTTAGAATATAAAATTCTTTTCCAAAGAATTGTCTAATATTACTTCTAGTGATAGGTTTTTCTACTCTTTCCATTTTTTTATCAAAACTATGATTAACCCAACCTTTTTTTCAAAAGCTCGATTTTTTCAATCGCATCGGCTTCTTTTTGACGTTCTTTGGCAACTACCGCTTTGGGGGCGTTGTTTACAAATCTTTCATTGCTCAATTTTTTACGCACCGATGCCAAGAAACCTTCCAAATATTTCAATTCTTCCAACATTTTGGTGCGTTCGGCTTCTTCATCTACAAAACCGTCCAACGGAATAAAATATTCGTTGAATTTTACCCGGAAAGATGCGGCATTATCTTCTGCTGCTTCAATATTTTCAATAGCAGAAACATTTGCAAGTTTTTTAATGACAGCATCCCAGTTCGGCGAAAGTTTCTCCTTAACCACACGTTTCAAAGTAAGTGACTCTTTGGGCGATATTTGTTTTTCAGTTCTGATTTTACGAATATTGGAAATCAAATCTTGTATTTGTTCCATTTCGGCAATCATTTGCGAATCATAAGCTTTGATTTCGGGATATTTGGCTATGATAATCGCTTCATCGGATGTCCTCTCTTGGATATATTGCCAAATTTCTTCGGTTAGAAATGGCATAAACGGATGCAAAACTTTTAGATTGTTTTCCAATATTTTAATTACGCTATCAAAAGTTTGCTTATCGATTTTTTCTCCGTAAGCGGGTTTAATCATTTCCAAAAACCAAGAACTGTAATCGTCCCAAATCAATTTATAAATTTTCATCAAGGCGTTAGAAATACGATATTTTGAAAAATCGTCATCAATGGCTTGTAAAGTTTCGTTAAATTTGTTTTCAAACCAATCAATTGCAGTTTTTGCATAATCGGGTTGGGATTTTTTCTCGTCGATTTCCCAAGATTTTACCAAGCGGAAACCGTTCCAAATTTTATTGGCAAAATTACGTCCTTGAATAACCAAATCCATATCAAAAGGCAAATCGTTTCCGGCGGGAGAAGTCAGCAACATCCCTACACGAACGGCATCGGCGCCGTGTTCTTTCATCATTTTTATCGGGTCGGGGGAATTTCCAAGAGATTTACTCATTTTTCGTCCGAGTTTATCTCGCACAATTCCCGTAAGATATACATTTTCAAAAGGTTTTTCTCCGGCAAATTCATATCCTGCCATAATCATTCGAGCCACCCAGAAAAACAATATTTCGGGAGCGGTTACCAAATCATTGGTCGGATAATAATATTTAAAATCGGGATTATCGGGATTGCGTATGCCGTCAAAAACACTCATCGGCCAAAGCCAAGACGAAAACCAAGTATCCAAAGCATCTTCATCTTGATGTAAATCGGATAGGGTCAAATTGGGATTACCGGATTTTTGTTTGGCTAAATCCAGTGCTTTTTCGATATTTTCGGCTACGACAAAATCATCATCGCCTTCACCGAAATAGTAAGCGGGAATACGATGTCCCCACCATAATTGACGCGAAATATTCCAGTCGCGTACATTTTCCATCCAATGAAAATAGGTGTTTTCAAATTTTTTGGGAATGAGTTTTACTTCTTGATTTCTTACGGCATCAATGGCAGGTTTTGCCAATTCCTTCATTTTCAAAAACCATTGTCGGGAGATGCGTGGTTCAATCA
>JALSTJ010000139.1 GCA_026983815.1 Flavobacteriales bacterium | reverse complement strand
AAATCTTTATAACTATAAGGTTTTGTCTTAAAAATTTCGATATGGTGCGGACAATTCATCGGTTTGAGTAAAAATTCTTCGTCTTCTTTGGGAGTTTTTATCGGTTGAAAACTGTCGGCTCCGTATTTTTCATAATGTCCGGAAGTTACATACAAATTTTTATGTCCGATATGCGGAGTGACCACTTGCTGATATCCGGCTTTTTTTTGTGCTTTTTTCAAAAAATTTTCCAAACGTTCACGCAAAGCAGCTCCTTTGGGCAACCATAAAGGCAAACCTTGACCTACATTTTGTGAAAATGCAAAAAGTTCCAATTCTTTTCCCAATTTTCTATGGTCGCGCTTTTTGGCTTCTTCCAACATTTCCAAATATTCTTTCAGCATTTTTTGTTTAGGGAAAGATATGCCATAAACTCGGGTCAATTGCGGTTTTTTTTCATCGCCACGCCAGTAGGCACCTGCAACGTTCAACAATTTAACAGCTTTTATCAAGCCCGTATTCGGAATATGTCCCCCGCGACATAAATCGGTAAAATCGTCGTGGTCGCAGAAGGTAATATCGCCATCTTGTAGATTTTCTATCAATTCTATTTTAAACGGATTGTTTTCTTTTTTATAAAAATCCAAAGCGTCTTTTTTGGAAACTTCACGCAATTTGAATTCGTGTTTTCCCTTGGCAATTTCCAACATTTTCTTTTCGATTTTTTCAAAATCTTTTTCGGAAAAAGATGCATCGCCAAAATCTATATCATAATAAAATCCGTTTTCGATAGCCGGTCCGATGGTCAGTTTTACATCGGGATAAAATTTCTGAATCGCTTGTGCCATTAAGTGTGCCGATGAGTGCCAAAAAGCTTTTTTTCCTTCGGCATCATTCCAAGTAAATAGAGTCAAACTTCCGTCTTTGTTCAATGGTGTGGTAACTTCAACGGTTTTGTCGTTAAATTTAGCCGAAATAACATTTCTTGCCAATCCTTCACTGATATTTTTGGCTACTTCATAAGGTGTTGTTCCTTTTGGAAACTCTTTAATGCTTCCATCGGGCAAAGTAATTTTTATTTGACTCATTTTTGTTATAACTTAAATAATAATGTGCAAAGATACGTTTTTAGAATAAATATTCAAGCAAGTAAAAAATTTAAATTGGATATTAACGTGAGTTTGACATAAGAAAATATTCTTTTTGTTGTAATTTATTGAATTTTTGCTTCGATTCTTTTATCAAACTCAGGTTTATTAATTTTTACAAGATTTTTTCTATCAAACTATCAGGGGTAAAACCTTCGGCTTCTCCTTTGTAATTCAATAAAATTCGATGACGCAAAATTCCTTTGGCAATGGCTTGGATATCTTCGATGTCAGGAGAATATTTTCCATTGACCAGTGCGTGGGCTTTGGCTCCCAAAATAAGATATTGTGATGCACGGGGACCGGCTCCCCAATCGAGATAAGATTTGACAATTTCCGGAGCTGTATTGGATTTGGGTCGGGTTTTTCCAACCAGTTGGACTGCATATTCAATAACATTATCCGTTACCGGAACTTTTTTGAGTAAGTTTTGGTATTGCAAGATTTGTTCTTTGCTCAATATTTGTTCGATTTTTGTATTTTGTTGAACCGTGGTATTTTTGACAATTTGCACTTCTTCGTCAAAGGAAGGATAATCCAATTGCAAAGCAAACATAAAACGGTCTAATTGTGCTTCGGGTAGGGGATAGGTTCCTTCTTGTTCTATTGGATTTTGTGTAGCCAGAACAAAGAAAGGTTGGTCAAGCTCAAAATGTCTGTTGGCTATGCTGATGCTTTTTTCTTGCATGGCTTCCAAAAGTGCGGCTTGGGTTTTTGGAGGGGTTCGGTTGATTTCGTCGGCAAGGATGATGTTGGAAAAAATGGGTCCTTTGATGAATTTGAAATTACGGTGTTCATCAAGTATTTCAGTCCCTAAAATGTCTGAAGGCATGAGGTCGGGGGTAAATTGTATTCTCTTGAAATTTAATCCCAATGCCTGAGCAATCGTGTGAATCATCAGGGTTTTAGCCAATCCGGGTACGCCGATAAGCAATGCATGGCTACTGCTTAAAATCGAAAGGATAATTTGATGAATAACCTCATCTTGTCCGACAATTATTTTGGCAATTTCTTTTTTTAGATGTTTGATATTTTGTTGTAATTCTTTTGCTGTTTGAATATCACTCATAGGCGTTTATTTAATCCATTTACTTTTGAATTTACATTTTTTGTATTGCGGATTGATTTGGATAAAATTATTTTTAATTTTTTCATTTACCCATTTTTCCAGAACTTTATTTTTCTTTTCTTCCAGAGCCATTTCTTTGATTTTGGGGTAGTCTTTTTGAAAATCCATGGGATGGGCATCTATGCGTTTTTTTACATAAAATATTTTAAAAAGTGTTTCTCCAGTTCGATCTTTTTCTTTGATTACATCTGAGATTTCACCTTGTTTTAATCCGGAAATAATTTGGAACATTTTGGGATCGAGTAATGTTAAATCCAATAGAGATTCTCCAGTAGAAGGATTGATAATTTTTCCTCCGAGTTTTTTGGAGTCCTCATCATCAGAGAATTCTTTGGCTGCTTCTTCAAAGGTCAGTTCCTTATCCATTATTCTTTTACGGATTGTATCCATTTTTTTCTCTGCAGCACGCATATCCAAAAATCCGATTTCGGGTTTTAGTAAAATATGTCTTACCACACGTTCGGGTCCATTGATTTCTTCCACATACAAAATATGCCAGCCAAATTGTGTTTTAAAAGGTTCGGATACTTGTCCTTTATCCAAGCTAAAAGCCACATCTTTAAATTCTTGCACAAAGGGGGAATTCCGCTTTAATATATATTTTCCGCCATTGGCACGTGAACCCGGATCTTCGGAATAGAGAACGGCTTGTGCCCTGAAACTTGCTCCATTTTCTACTTTTTTCTTGATTTCTTTGAGTTTGTCAATTACAGCTTGTTCGGCTTCTTTGGAAGCTTTGGGTTTAATCACAATTTGATGAATTTCCACTTGTGTCCCGATTTCAGGGATTTTATCTTTAGGGATTTTATCAAAAAATGTTTTGACCTCTTCCGGACTTACATCGATATCTTTTAAAACTTTATCTTTCATTTGTGCCGAGAGTTTTCGGTCTTTGTCTAATTTTTTTAGTTCCTCTTCGAGTTCAGAACGGGTTTTTTTGTTGTAGAATTCCAAAACTTTATTCAAAGAACCCAATTGGGCTTTCATATAATCAATTTGTTGGTTGACCATACTCATCACTTCCTGGTCTTTTACTACAATATTTGTATCTTTTTTTGCTTCTAAAAGCAACATTTTTTCTTGCATGAGTGTTTCTAGGATTTCGCAATCATCTAGTTTGTCAGCTTTTAGCCCTTGTTGTTGGAGTTGTGTTTTGAGTTGTCCAATTTCGGAATCTAAAATAATTTGATCTCCCACTACAGCGGCAATTCCATCAATCTTTATTTTTTTTTGTTGAGCGCTTAAATAATTTGCTGTAAGAAACAGAATAATTAATAAGAGTCTTTTATGATTCATTTTTATCATTTTTATCTTCATTTTTTTGCTGATATATTTTAAGTTTTTTCTTTTCAATTGCTTCTTCAATTATTTGATTTTTCAGTTTTTCAAGCCATTTTTCTTTTCTATTGGTCAGTATAATTTGTTTCAGTTCGGGTTTTACATAATCCAATGGTAATTTTTGGCCTTTTTTTATAAAATTTTTAATAAAAATCAAATATAAATCCAAACTATCGGATAAAACAAATTTTTTACTTTTTTTTATGATATTTTTTTCGGAAATTCCTTTTAATACGGGAATTTGTTTTTTTACATCCGAAAGATAATACCATTCTTGTTTAAAATCAAGTTTTTTAAATTCGCCCATATGATTAAACAAACTGTCTTTTTCTTCGTTTTTGTCCGAAAAGAACCATTTTTTATAAATGGAAGTTTTTTTATTTTTTTTATTGATTATCAATAGGTTGTATTTTATTAAAGCTTCTTTAGCCCAATAGATGTTACCAAATTTATGATATATTTTTTGATATTCCATTTGGGAGATCATTGTGTCTAAAAATTTCTCTGCCAACAGATTTTGATAGGTTTCAATCATCAAATCATTTTTATAATCCTCCACTAGTTTGTTGATATACGATGTGTCTATATTTTTTTTTGCTTTATCAATCATCAATTGCGTAAAAGCCCAATTTTCGATCAAATGTTTCATCTGCAAAATACTGTCCTGTTTATTTAATCCTTTAAATAAAATGGGATTGATATCTTCTGTATATAATTTTTTTTGTTGAATTTTGGCAATAGGAACTTTATGTTCCTCTTGAGAAAAATATGAACAAGAGGAATATAGAATTCCCAGAAAAAAGAATGATGTATAAATTTTAATTTTTATATTTCGCACGTAATTTTTTCCAATTTTCTTGATTAATTTCTACAGGATATTTTTTCCTTAAATCTTGAAGCCATTGTTTTTCCAAATAATTTTGGTAATCATTTATGACTTTTCCTTTAACTTTTTCCATTTCGGGTATTTGAGAGGGGATCACTTTTTGAAGTTTGATTACTACAAACTGTTTTCCATCTTTGTAGCGAATAACCGAATGTTTTTCCAAATTGTGTTTTTTGATAAAATTATCATCTGCATTATAGATTTTTTCTTTGACAATCAAGCCCTTTCCTTCATATTTTCTTTTGATTTTCTTGATTTTTATATTTTTATCAAAATCTTTTTGCAGTTTTTTAGCCGTTTTTTTATCATTGACTTGTGCCAACCAGATTTTGTATTTTTTGGGTTGAAGGTAATTTTTTTTATGTGTATCAAAGAAATTTTTCAATCCCAATGTGTCTTTTACAGCTTTATTCCAAACTTTATCTGATTTTATATTAAACAATAACAATCCTTCTTTGTATTCTTTGACAATAGAGGCAAATTCGGGATAAATTTTTTCCAAATGATTATTGTAATATTTCATCAATTCTTGTTTTTTGAATTGATTTAGAAGATTTTGGACAATTTGTTTTTTTCTGGAAAAATTATTTGTATTCTTTTGTTGTCGTTTGTAGATATATTCAAAAAATTTATAAACACTGATGTTTTTATCATTGTTTATATTAAATAAAGTTTTTTGTTTCCATTGATTTCCGGGAATTTTCCATGAATTTTTAAAGAAATCCAGGGTAATCATTGGCAAGATATTTTTCAATGGTATTATTTGCCTGACAGGAAATTGTTTTTGGATTTTTTTATACAATTTTTCTTTGCTCAATTTTGATCTTCCATCACGAGCGACTTTTCTTCGAAGGTCATTTTTGATTTCCTTATAAGGCGGAATCGGATATTTTTTTATCAATTTTATTATATGCCAACCATATCTCGATTTAAAAGGTTTGGAAAAATCTCCGGGATTTTTTAATGCAAAAGCATGTTCTTCAAAAACAGGTATCATTTCATGAATACCGAATTTTCGCAAACGGCCACCACTTCGAGCGCTCACTTTATCATCGGAAAATTTCTTGGCAAGATTTTCAAAAGTATCTTCTTTGTTGATTAATTTTTTATAAATATTATCAATTCTTGTTTTGGCATTTTGCGGTTTGACCCGATTAATTTTGGGATTATCAATAGCTAAAATATGAGCTACTTCAATTTTTCCTCTAGCTGGACGTTTGTCCAAAACTTTGACAATATGATATCCGAATCTAGTTCTAAAAGGTTTGGATATTTGCCCTATGGGCGTTTGATATGCTGCTGTTTCAAAAGAATAAACCGTATGAAAAACATTGATATAATCCAGATCACCGCCATTGGATTTTACCGAAGGATCTTGTGAATATTTTTTTGCTAATTCCTTAAAATCGGCACCGTTTTTTGCTTTTTTATAAATTTTCATGATTTTTTTATAAGCTTTTAGCGTATCTGTAGGCAAGGCATTAGAAGGGATTTGGATAAGTATATGAGCCACATGGACATCTTGTTTCATGCGTTCATAAGCTTCCCGAGTTAGTTTATCCATAATTTCATTATCCGAAAGATATTTTTTTGCCAGCTCATCTCGATATTTTTTGAGTTCTCTTTTGAAACGCGGATTGGTATCATATTTTTGTGTGTAGGCATCTTCCAATTCCAATTTATAATCAATAAATAAATTTTTATAATTATCTATGTCTCTTTGTTTGGAATCTTGGACAAGATCCAAGTTTTTCAGATATAAGTGTGTAAATTCATCGGTAGTAATGGGTTTGTGATTAATTTTCATCAATACTTCATTGTCTTGTGCATGGGTTAAAAATAAAGCAGTAAGCACAATTAATACAAATAGTCTTTTCATTTTTTATCGTTTTAGATGATATCAAACGCAAATTTAAGATTTTTGTTTTAATTATCTATATATAATTTAATGTATCGGTTGATCTATCTAAAATTATTATAATGGCTATAATTTTTTTTGATATTTAAGTGATGATTATTGTGCCTAAACTTATATATTTGTAAAAAAAAACAGAAATCTTATGTGGAAACAAGATACAGATAAACAACAAAAACAAAGTCATTATGTAGCCATTGTCGGAAGTGCGGTGTCCGGTTCTGAAGCAGCAGGTCTTTTAGCTGATAAAGGAGTAAAAGTTGTAGTTTTTGATCAAAACACGTTGCCCTATGGAAAATTAGAAGACGGATTGCCCAAATGGCATGAAAAATTAAGAGACAAACAAGAAGCTGAAATTGATAGAAAGTTGGATCAGGACAATATCCGTTTTATTCCTAATGTAAAAGTAGGAAAAGATTTATCATTTGAAGATTTGGTTGATATGGGTTTTTCAGCAGTTATTTTAGCCAATGGTGCATGGAAAGATCGTCCGTTGCCTGTTCCAGGTATAAATAAATTTAAAGACAAACAATTGATTTATCAAAATGATTTGGTTAAATGGTATAATCATAAACACGAGCCGGACTATAAGGGTAAACAATATGAGATTGAAGATGGAGTTGTAATTATAGGTGGAGGTTTGGCTTCTTTGGATGTTATAAAAATTGCCATGATGGAATTGGTTGAACAAAAATTAAGAGAAAAATTTGGAGAGGATATTGTGGTAGACCAATTTGAAATGGAGAAGAAAGGTTTAGATAAATATCTTGAAAAATTTGGTGTAAGATATGAAGATTTGGGGTTAAAAGGAGCGACCTTGGTTTACAGGCGTCAAGCCAAGCATATGCCTTTAAAACAGCCACAAGGTGGTGACCCGGAGTCCAGAGAGAAAGCTCAAAAAGTTTCTCAAAAAATATTGGAAAATTATAAACAAAAATTCCATTTTAATTTTATTCCGGAAGCAACACCAGCTGAATATATTGAAGAGGATGGAAAACTTAAAGGTTTGATTATGCAAAAAAATCATACTGATGAAAATGGAAAGTTATATTATATAGCCGGAGAGCGTTTTCCTGTTTATACTGCACAAGTTATATCTTCTATTGGAAGTATTCCCGAACCTATCAATGGAATACCTTATGAAGGAGATCGTTTGAAAACCGTGAATAATGAAAGTTCTCAAATTTATGGATATGACAATGTTTTTGCCATAGGAAATGCGGTAACCGGAAAAGGCAATATCAAAACAGCCAAAGATCACGGTTCGGCAGTTACACAAAACTTGATTGAAAATTATCTTAAGAAAAATACCCAAGCATTGGATATGGAATTGGAAGCTTACAATAAGGAAGTGCGTAATAAAACAGACAAAAAAGTTTCGGGTCTTTTGGGAGAAATTCTTAATAAGGAGGTTCCTGATGATATAACTATTGAACATATTTGGGAACTAACCAAACAATATCAAGAAAAAGTTGGATATAAGAATTATAAATCTTGGGTTGAAGCACACAAACCCGTTCGTTATGAACATGTCATAGAAGAAAAGAAAAAACAATTAGAAGCCAAACAAAATTAAATAATTAGATAATAAAAAAGGGAGCTTTAGCTCCCTTTTTTATTATATGATTAATTATACACTAAAATATAAGTGGTTTTTTTTATAGCTTATGTAGAAGTCCTACCATTATACGCGGCATAAGTTGAGGTTGGTTAATTGCTTTGTCGGCATCTAGATAAGTGAATGGACTATTGTTATTTTGATTATTATTTCTAGGATTTATATTGTCTCCATTAGGAGTATAACTAGTGTCATGTCCTGTTAGCGTATTATCGAAAAAATAATCTACTCCCAAAGCGAAGGAAATATCCCATTTAGCATTTATTTTAAAGTAATTGTCAAGTCCTATACCTATTCCCCATTGTTGTGTAGTTACATCAAAATTTTCATTTCCTCCTACAAATTTGAAATTAGCTTTGAAATTGGAATATCTAGGGCCAAAAACCCAGTATGAATTTTTAAGATTAAGAATATTTGCAGGGAACATATAATCGGCCCTAAAATCGATAGATTTCCCTTTTTTTTCTAAAGTTCCATTGGTGTTATTATTAATAAAAATTCTTCTGGCCTCCAAACCATTCCCGGGGTCTAATGAGTTTAATCCAATGCTAAGTCTAAGATTTCCAGGCAATCCTTCAGCTAAATGATGAATGCTAAAACTTGCCATAATACCCAATCCTCTATTATAACCGGTTTGGATTGATATGGAAGTTTTAGACTTGCTTTTTGTTTGAGCAATTGTTTCAGTTATATTAACTAAACAGAGAAACAAGCTTAAGAATAATATTTTTTTCATTGTTTTTGTTTTAATGATTAACCTTTGGCATTTTAACGAACTATTTTATTAAAAAGTATATCTATTAAAAGATTAAGTGTTTCAAAATTTTTGAAACACTTAATCAAACAAAAACAAACTATGAACTTTTATATTTTCAAATAATTACTCTTTATCTTTTTTCTTTGGTTAGGTCTGTAATATTGAATATAATATCGTGCTTCAAAAGTATATGTATTTCCAGTGGAAATTTGAGTAAGTCTGATATTGGAATCATCTAGGATATCTAAATAGAAATTTTCATAAAAACCTTGATTGTATTCCAAAATCATGCGTCTGGGCTGGCCTCCTTCTGCCGGTCTTATTTGGTATTGTCCTGTAAAATCCCAATAGATATTCTCACTTCCGGGTAAATCTTGTGAAGAACTAAACAAAAAATCATGTGTATTGTCAAAATAAAATTTAATAATATTTTCCAAATCGAAATCGGCAGGATATTGAATAGTTTCTGTGGTTTTGTCCCAATATTCATAATCTTGTAGAAAGTAAGCAACATTATCATAAAATAATGCATCAAAATCAAACTGATTTATATGATATCCCGTCAAATAGTAACTAACATTTTCAAAACTATTATAAATTTTTATCTCATTATTGGATAATTGTGTTACCGAAAAATCATTCCAACCATCAATTATATGATTAATCTCAAGAGTTCCATTGTTTTCATTTACAAAATATTCTCCCGTTTTTACGCCAAAACCATTTCCCGTATATCCAATTCCGGCAATATTATTGTTTGCCCAAACTTCTCCATTCGGCATAAAACTCATTGTGAATGCTCTGCTGACAAATGGTATATTTCCGCTTCCTTGGGTTCGGTCAATATCCACATACCACAAATCGTAGGAAGTTAACAATCCTAGTAAACTTGTTTGAGAAGAATTATAGTCATTTACTCGAACCTCACGAACACAAGAAATTGATACAAGTCCGAAAAGAATAATTGTCCATGTTAAATTTTTCATGCGTGTTTTTTTTATAAATCTTGCAAAAGCTGTTCCAAAATTTGGTTGGTGGTGTTTACTTCAAGGAATTTGTATAAAGAAATGATATTTAATCGTTAAAAAAAATTAAAAAAGAAATCGTGTTCACCAAAAAAAAGCATAAATTTGTTATCAAAATTTACGATAATGAAAATTAATAAACTTCGTTTGCTTATTTTATTTATAAGCTTATCCGTCAGCAGTTTGACCATTGCTCAAAAAAAATATTTACAGGCAGGTCCCATGTTGGGTCGTGTAAATAAAATTGATATTAAACTTTGGGTTCAAACCAAAAAACCGGCAAAAGTAAAATTTGCTTATTGGGAAAAGAATAAACCCGAAACCAAAAAATTTACAACAACCAAAAAAACTCAAAAATCAAGAGCTTATATTGCAAAATATATTATTGATCATCTAAAACCCGGAACCACTTATTCTTATCAATTATACATTAATAATAGTAAGATAAAATTTGATTATCCTTTGGAATTTACTACTCAGGAAGTTTGGGCATATCATCATGCGCCCAAAGATTTTAAATTTGCATTTGGTTCGGGAGCTTATATAAATGATATCCCTTTTGACAGAAAAGGAAACAAATACGGAGGAAATTATGAAATTTATACACGTATTCCTGAAAAACATCCTAATTTTATGATTTGGGATGGAGACAATATTTATTTGAGACAAAACGAGTGGGATAGCAAATGGGGATATATTTACCGATATACACATGATTGGTCTATACCTGAGAAACAAAAGCTTTTTGCTACAGTTCCACATTATGCCATCTTGGATGATCATGATTTCGGTCCCAATGATAGTGACGGAAGTTTTTGGAATAAAGATTTATCCATTGATATGTTCAAATTGTTTTGGGCAAATCCGCGTCCGGTGGCTGGACTCAAAAGCGCTACATATAAATTCAGCTATAATGATGCCGATTTCTTTTTGTTGGATAACAGATATTACAGAGATCCCAATAACTTAAAATCCAAAGATTATAAAACCGAATTGGGAGCCAAACAATTACAATGGCTTAAAAATGCTTTGGTATTTAGTAAAGCCAGATTTAAATTTGTTGTAATGGGTGGACAATTTTTGAATACTGCCCGCAACTTCGAGACTTATTCCAATCATGGCTTTGACAAAGAAAGACAAGATATCATCGACTTTATCTATAAAGAGGGCTTGACCAATGTTATTTTCTTAACCGGGGACAGACATTTGACAGAAATAAGTTTGTTGGAACAAGGAAATCGTTTTCCTAAAATATGGGATGTAACGGTATCTCCTTTTACATCCGGACCCAATGAACATGGAAGGCAAGAGAAAAACCTTTTGAGAATTCCGGGAACCTTGATTATGAAACGTAATTTTGCAATTTTTAATATTGAAGGCAAAGGAAAAGACCGTCATATAAAAATTGATTTTTATGATAAAAAAGGTAAAAAAATAAACGAATTTATTATTAAACAAGATGAATATAATCGTTCCCATGGCAGGAAGAGGCACTAGGCTTCGACCACATACTTTAACAACAGCTAAACCTTTAATTCCTGTAGCAGGAATAACAGTTGCAGAAAGATTGGTTAGAGAAATAGCCAAGGTCATGCATCAACCGATTGATAAAATATCTTTTGTAATCAAAAAGGATTTTGGTAAAGAAATAGAAAACAAACTTTTGGCAATTGCCAAAGAAATAGGGGCGCAGGGACAAATTGATTATCAAGAGCAAGCATTGGGAACTGCCGATGCAGTATATGCAGGCAAGGATTTGCTTAATGGTCCGGTGGTGGTGGCTTATGCTGATACTTTATTTAAAGGTTCCTTTGATTTGGATAATAATGCCGATAGCATTATTTGGGTAAAAAAAGTTAAAAATCCAGAAGCTTTTGGAGTGGTAAAACTCAATGATAAAAATGACATTGAAACTTTTGTAGAAAAACCTAAAGAATTTGTTTCGGATTTGGCGATAATCGGAATTTATTATTTCAAAGACGGAGCTGTTTTAAGAAAAGAAATTGAAACTCTTTTTGATAAAAATATTATGGTTGGTGGGGAATATCAACTGACAACTGCTTTGGAAAATATGAAACAAAAAGGTATGGTTTTTAAGCCCGGTGAAGTTTCTGATTGGATGGATTTCGGAAATCCGAAAGTTGCCGTGGAAACCAATGCCAAAATTTTGCAATACGATTTTGACGAAGGGCGAAAATTAATTTCGGAAAAAGCTAAAATTATTGATACTGAGATTGTTGAACCTTGTTATATTGCCGATGGCGTAATTATTAAAAACAGCACGATTGGTCCCAATGTTTCCATTGGAGAAAATACAATTATTGAAAATTCAAATATTAAAAATTCGTTGATTCAGAACAATAATTTGATAAAAAATGCCGGTTTTAAAAACTCAATGATTGGAAATTTTGTGAAATATGATGGAAATTTTGAAAGTTTAAGTTTGGGAGATTATAGTGAATTAATCTAAAAAAATTTTTACATCAATTCCAGATAACGTTTGAGTTTTGCCGCTCTTTCATATTGTTCATCATCAATAGCGGTTTGAAGCATATTTTTGATTTCATCTTTGGTAAAAACAACCATGGTTTTTCCAAAAAGTTCTTTAGATAATTTTTCTATTTCAGTTAGTTCTTCTTCTTTTTTTTGGGTAATTTCGGTAATATTATCCAAAGCTTGTTGAATAACTTCCATCAATTCATCATCTTCGGTAGGATCTTTAGGTTTGGTTGATGTTAATTCAGTTATCATGATTCCGGTTTCTTCCAAAATATGTTTTTTACAGAAAATAGGTGCATGAAAACGAACAGCCAAAGCAATGGCATCTGAAGTTCTGGAATCTATTTGATGTTTGTTTCCGTTTTGGTTTGTCAATAATTTTGCATAGAAAATACCTTCTTCAAATTTGTCAATAATAATACTTTCCAAAAGAATTTTATGAACATCCATAATATTTTTGGTCAAATCATGGGTCAAAGGGCGTTGTGGTTTAATCCCGTCTTCCAAAGCTATTGCAATAGAATGGGCTTCCATTCCGCCAATTACAATGGGAATTTTCTTTTGTGATTTCGGATCTTTTAAAAATAAGATATAAGCACCCGTTTGGGTTTCACTGTATTGAATTCTATCAACTTCCAACCTGATCAATTCCATTTTAACATTTCTTTTTACAAAGTTACGGTATTTTTTATTTTCTGACAAACCTTGTTGGTGTTCTAATATATCAAAAAACCTGCCAAAGGCAGGTTTTTTGATTAATTTTTAATGTGCTGCCTTAAATTCTTTAAGTTTTTCAATCAAATTAGGAACTACTTCAAAGGCATCTCCTACAATGCCATAATCAGCAGCTTTAAAGAATGGAGCTTCGGGGTCGTTGTTGATTACCAGGATGTTTTTTGAAGAATTAACACCGGCTAAATGTTGAATAGCTCCCGAAATACCTATGGCGATATAAAGATTGGGTGCCACTTGTTTTCCGGTTTGTCCCACATGTTCGGTATGCGGACGCCAACCCAAGTCGGCAACCGGTTTTGAACAAGCGGTGGCAGCGCCCAAAACATCGGCAAGCTCTTCAATCATTCCCCAATTTTCAGGACCTTTTAATCCACGACCGGCAGAAACAATGATATCAGCATCGGTTAAAGGCACTTTTCCGGTTACCTTTTCCACATTAATGACTTTATAAGTTTCGTAAACGCTTAAATCTATATCGGGATTAAAATTTATGGTTTGTCCATCCACA
>JALSTJ010000138.1 GCA_026983815.1 Flavobacteriales bacterium | reverse complement strand
GGACGTCAAGTATCGATCGTTCGGTTTATCCGTTCAAAACAAAATATGTAGCAAGCGATATCTTACAGCCGGTTTCAAAAAATTGGTTTAAAATACAATTTGATGCCAACGGAATTACTTATGAAGTGGGAGATAGCACACCTGAAAGCATAATTGCCAAAAAATCAAAAGCTGCCGCTGTTGCGCTTATGGATTTGTTGATGGGTTTTTGATTTCTCAATATTAAATTTAGTTTTATTGATTGATGATTTGATGAAAATTTATCAATACCATCCACGGCTATACATTTTGAATAATCTTTGCAGGTCAATGGTAAATACCAATCGGATTTTTTCCTGTTTTTCTTATTTTAAGACCCAAAAATAACCACCAATTTAGTAAAATTTTTACCATTACTTTTTTCCATTGATGAAAAAAGTAACAAAAAAATCTAGCCTTACGAAAACCTTGCAAAATTTATCTTCCTTGAAGCTAAAATGTATGAACTTGCTCTTGCTCATACTTCACAAGAGCTTCAAACAGCATACATTTTTACGCTTCTTCGTCGTAAATTTTAAGCAAGAACTTCGAATGGCGTTGGGATAAATTCTTTTGCCTGTGATTTTTAATTTCATTTATTACATTTGCCTAACTTCATGGGTAAAATAGAGAATTTTTTTAAAAATTAGGCTTTATTGCATAATCATTTTTCAATTTTAACACCTATAACTAAAAATTAATAATTGCAAGACACTGATTTTGACCAAATTTTTTTATACTAAATGTATAGAAAACCTGTTTTCCTAACTTTGATTTCAAATGTTGCACTTATTACTTGAACTTATGTTTATTTATTGGTTAAAAAGGATGAATAAAAAAAGCGGCTGGATTAACGGCCGCTTTTTATATAAATTATCGTTTTTAAATTACTTAGCTAATAACGGAGCCAAGATAAGTGCTACTACCGACATCAATTTAATCAAAATATTCAATGAAGGACCGGAAGTATCTTTGAAAGGATCTCCTACGGTATCACCGGTAACAGCTGCGGCGTGAACTTCCGAACCTTTTTTGTAGGTTTTTCCATCAATTGTTACGCCTTCCTCAACCATTTTTTTGGCATTGTCCCATGCACCACCGGCATTGGATTGGAAGATGGCCATCATAACACCCGTAACAGTAACTCCGGCTAAAAGACCTCCTAACATTTCGGCTCCACCGAGCAATCCTACTACAACAGGTGTAAGCACGGCAATAAGTCCGGGGACAACCATTTCTCGAATAGAAGCTTTGGTAGAAATAGCTACACATTTTTCATATTCGGCTTTTCCATCGGCTTTGTCAAAAACGGCTTTATCATCTGCGCTCCATTGATCTTCGTCTTTTCCATCGTTTTTACGCATAATTTCCAAAGCATTTTTAAGCTCGGGAATATTGTGGAACTGACGTCTTACTTCGTCAATCATATCTTTTGCGGCTTTTCCAACGGCATCCATAGCCATTGAAGAAAATAAGAAGGGCAACATACCTCCCAATAAAAGTCCACCCATTACTTTGGGATTGGAAATATCGATTACATCTATTTCGGCAGTGGACATAAAGGCGGAGAAAAGCGCTAGGGCTGTAAGAGCAGCCGAGCCAATGGCAAATCCTTTTCCAATGGCAGCCGTAGTATTTCCAACGGCATCCAATTTATCCGTTCTTTCTCTGACTTCGTGAGGCAAGTTCGCCATTTCGGCAATACCACCGGCATTGTCGGCAATAGGTCCGTAAGCATCAACAGCCAATTGGATTCCCAAATTGGAAAGCATTCCAATGGCAGCAATTGCAATACCGTAAAGACCTGCAAAATGATAAGAACCGATGATAGCAATTACGATGAAAATTATCGGCCAAAGAGTAGATTGCATTCCAACTGCCAAACCTGCAATTATATTAGTTGCGTGACCCGTAGTAGATTGTTCAACGATTTTCTTCACCGGTTTTTTGCCTGTTCCCGTATAATATTCCGTAATCATACCAATGGCAACTCCTGCTATCAATCCCAAAACAATGGCGATAAACACTCCCATAGATGTATAGTTCTTGCCATTTAATGTCCAATGATCGGGTAAGAAGTTTGTAACGACGATATAGGTAGCAATAATCATAAGAATTGCAGCAATGATTTCACCTTTATTCAAAGCTTTATGCGGACTACCGCCGTCTTTAACTTTTACAAAAAATGTTCCGATGATGGAAGTAATAATTCCGACAGCGGCTAATACCAATGGTAATAAAACGGCGTGTAATTTATTTTCACCTGAAAACTCGGGTAATCCGATAAACAAAGCGCCTAACACCATAGCACTTACGATAGAACCTACATAAGATTCAAATAAATCGGCCCCCATACCGGCAACATCTCCTACGTTGTCTCCTACGTTGTCTGCAATGGTTGCAGGGTTCAAAGGATGATCTTCCGGTATTCCGGCTTCTACTTTTCCTACCAAATCCGCACCGACATCAGCTGCTTTGGTATAAATACCTCCACCAACACGGGCAAAGAGAGCAATGGATGAAGCTCCGAATGAAAATCCTGTAATCACGGTAATGACTTTATAAATATCCCAATCCATACCGGAATAGATAATAAATAACAAAGTAAGACCGGTAACTCCCAATCCTACGACTGCCATTCCCATAACACTACCACCCGTAAAGGCAACTTCAAGAGCTTTTCCCAAACTGGTTCTGGCGGCATTTGTGGTTCTGACGTTGGCATTGGTAGCTACACGCATTCCGATAAATCCGGCAAGCGCCGAACTCAAAGCTCCTATAATAAAGGAAACACCTACCAACCAAGAAGAATCTTTTCCGGCACTAAAAGCCAATAATAAAAATACAACGGCTACAAAAATCCATAAAACTTTGTATTCCGCCATTAAAAACGCCATTGCGCCTTTTCTGATGTGTTTGGATATGGATTCCATTCTTTCGGTTCCGA
>JALSTJ010000137.1 GCA_026983815.1 Flavobacteriales bacterium | reverse complement strand
TCGTTCATAGTTTTATTATTTTAGTTAGCAATATCACTTATAAATTTTATCCTAAATAATCTTAATTCATCTTCTTCATATTCACCTTCAAATTCTTCCATAGCCAAACTGATTTTATCCGATTCGGATTCCATGAAATAATCGTGTAATTCTTCCAATTGATCTTCATCGAAAATTTCATCCAAATAATAATCGATATTGAGTTTGGTACCCATATAAACTATACGTTCCATTTCTTTTAGCAGTTCATCCATACTCAGACCTTTGGCTGCAGCTATATCATCCAAAGGTATTTTGCGATCGGTGCTGGTAATGATATAAATTTTTAAAGCCGAACGTTGTGCTGTTGATTTAACAATAAAGTCATCCGGCTTCATTATATCATGGTCTTCAACGTATTTTTGTATAAGTTCAACAAATGGTTTGCCGAATTTTCTCGCTTTTCCTTCTCCAACCCCATAAATTTTGGATAATTCTTCGATACTGGTAGGATATTTCAATGCCATATCTTCCAAAGATGGTTCTTGGAAAATAACATATGGAGGAATTCCTTTTTGTTTTGCAACGTCCTTACGTAAGTACTTGAGCATTTTGAGTAAAGTTTCATCGGCAACAGCTGTTTTTCCTGTAGCTCTTCCGGCAGCAAGAGTTTTTTCATCATATTTGTGGTCTTCGGTCATCATAAAGGAAACAGGATTTTTTATGAAATCTTTACCTTTTTCAGTCAATTGAAGCACGCCATAATTTTCTATTTGTTTTTTCAAAAAATTATTAACCAATAATTGTCGTATCAATGAGGTCCAAAAATGTTCATCTTTTTCTTTGCCAATTCCAAAAAAATCTTGTTTATGAGTATTGTGAGAAAGAATCATGGCATTTTCTTTACCTGCTAAGGTATGGACAATCTCTTTCAGTTTATAGATTTCCCGAGTATTTTCCACTACAGATAACACTTTAACCACTTCATCTTTGGCTTCAATTTTTTTCTTGGGATTCCTTACATTATCATCCATATCGCCACCCGGATCTTTTTCGGGATCAAATTCTTCTCCAAAATAGTGTAAAAGAAATTTTCTTCTGGATATAGATGTTTCGGCATAGGCAATTACTTCGTTGAGCAATGCAGCAGCAATTTCTTTTTCACTGATGGATTTATTTTGTGTAATAAATTTTTCTAACTTTTCCATATCCTTATAAGCATAGAAAGCCAGACAATATCCTTCACCATCGTCACGACCGGCACGACCGGTTTCTTGGTAGTAACTTTCCAAACTTTTTGGCATGTCGTAATGAATAACAAAACGCACATCAGGTTTATCTATTCCCATTCCAAATGCTATGGTAGCTACTACAACATCGATATCTTGCATCAAAAACATATCTTGGTGTCTTGCTCGGGTTTTACTGTCCAAGCCTGCATGATAGGGAATGGCTTTAATACCGTTTACTTGTAGTATTTGAGCTAACTGTTCGACACTTTTTCTACTCAAAGCATAAATAATTCCCGATTTTCCTTCACGTTCTTTGATAAATTTAATTAATTCTCTGTCAACATCTTGAGTTTTGGGTCTGACTTCATAAAAAAGATTGGGACGGTTAAATGAAGCTTTATATACATTTGCATTTTGGATTTCCAAATTCTTTAAAATATCTTCTTGGACTTTGGTTGTTGCAGTAGCAGTAAGAGCAATAATAGGTAATTTGGGATTGATATCATTAATGATTTGTCTAAGATTACCATATTCCGGTCTAAAATCATGACCCCATTCAGAAATACAATGTGCTTCGTCTATAGCGATAAACGAAAGATTAACATTACGAAAAAATTCAAGATTTTCTTCTTTTTTTAATGATTCCGGAGCTACATACACCAATTTGGTAATTCCATTTTGTATGTCGCTCATGACTTGGCGGGTTTCCGTTTTATTTAAAGTAGAATTTAACAAATGAACAATTCCTTTGTTTTCGGAAATGCCTCTTAGCGCATCCACTTGGTTTTTCATTAAAGCAATCAAAGGAGAAACTACAATAGCAGTCCCATTTTTTAATAGGGCTGGAAGTTGATAAGTTAAAGATTTTCCTCCACCTGTTGGCATCACCGCAAAAGTATGATGACCATCCATAATGCTTTGAGTTACTTCTTCTTGTAAACCCTTAAAAGTGTCAAATCCAAAATATTTTTTTAGGGCTTTCTTAAGTTCTTGCTTTTCTTCTTTAGTCATTTCTCAAATAAAATGTATTTTGTATTCACTAAATTACAAAAAAAACCTGAATATTTTAATTATAACATATAAAAATTTAATCTTAACTTTGCATTGAAATAAAATATATACATATTTGATTTATATTGCTATAAAATTTGTGTATTGAAAAATAACGATTTAAATAAGATATTGGAAACCGGCAAACTGACTATTGGTATTGAACATCAAGCTATCAAAAATCTCCAAAATAGTTTGGATGATTCTTTTGTGCAAGCTGTTAAAAAAATTTTATCATCCAAAGGTCGATTGATTATAACTGGAATAGGTAAGAGTGCCAATGTAGCCACAAAAATCGTGGCGACTCTTAATTCTACCGGAACGCCGGCTGTTTTTATGCATGCTTCAGATGCAGTTCATGGAGATTTGGGAATTATCCAACAAGACGATATAGTTTTGATTATATCCAAAAGTGGTAATACTCCTGAGATCAAAGTTTTGCTTCCTTTGATAAAAAATTTTGGTAATTTAATTATCGGGATGACTGCAAACAAGGAGTCTTATTTAGGTCAAAAATGTGATATTTTATTATTTACACCTTTAGAAAAAGAGGCATGCCCGAATAATTTGGCTCCTACAACCAGCACTACATTGCAAATGGTGATGGGAGATGCCTTAGCAGTTGCATTATTACAAGCACGTGGTTTTAAAGAGGAAGATTTTGCCAAATATCATCCCGGAGGAAGTTTGGGTAAAAAATTATATTTAAGAGTTTCCGATATTATTGACTCCAAAAATATCCCAGTATCTCAACCCAAAGATTCAATTTCAGATGTGATTATTGAAATTACCAAGAAGAGAATGGGAGCTACGGCTGTTTTAAATCAAAATAAAATCGAAGGAATTATCACCGATGGAGATGTTAGGCGAATGTTACAAAAAAATATAGATATTCATAAGTTATATGCAGAAAATATCATGAGTAAAAATCCAAAAACAATTAAATTAGATGATTTGGCAGTAGAAGGACTCAAAAGAATGAAGGAAAATAATATCAATCAGTTGTTGGTTGTCAATGAAAAGGGAAAATATTGCGGAATGATTCATTTACATGATTTATTAAAAGAAGGATTGTTATGAATGAGTTACAAAAAGAAATGAGCATTATTGATCATTTACGTGATTTAAGAAAATTTTTGATACATTCTATTTTAGCCATTTTTGTAGGAGCAATTATTGTTGCCATAAATATAAAGTATGTTTTTGATCATATTATTTTTGCTCCCAAAAATCCGGATTTTATCACATACAGAAAATTGTGTGAGTTTAGTGAATCTCTTTGTATCAAAAAAATCCCGATACAAATTACCAACCTGCAAATGACCGGACAATTTTCGGCTCATGTATGGACTTCAATTGTATTTGGAATTGTTATAGCTTTTCCATATATTTTGTATGAATTATGGAAATTTATTCGTCCGGCACTTTATGAACAAGAAAAAAAAGCCGGAATCATGTTTATTGTCGTAAGTTCTGTTCTTTTTAGTTTGGGAATTCTTTTCGGATATTATATTATCACTCCTTTGTCTATTAACTTTTTCGGGAATTATAATATTACGGATCAAATTACCAATCAAATTAAGTTGGCTTCATATTTGTCTATGATACGAACAACAATTCTTGCTAATGGAATTGTTTTTGAATTGCCTGTAATTATTTTCTTTTTGGCAAAATTCGGATTAATAACTTCGGGATTTTTGAGAGAAAACAGAAAATATGCCATTATTTTGGTTTTGATTTTGGCCGCTTTTATTACTCCGCCGGATTTAATCAGTCAAATTATTGTAGCCATTCCTTTGCTGATTTTATATGAAGTAAGTATTTACATTGCTAAAATGATTGAGAAAAAACAAAGAACAGACATAACCACCACTTAATTAAAATTAGTTTTTATGAAATTACAAACCGATAAATTGGTAAAAAAATACGGTTCAAAAGAAGTAGTAAAGGGTGTTTCATTGGAAGTGAAGCAAGGACAGATTGTGGGATTATTAGGACCGAATGGAGCAGGAAAAACCACAACCTTTTATATGGTGGTGGGCTTAATAAAACCCGATAGCGGAAGTGTTTTATTGGATAGTAATGATATCACGGGATATCCTATGTATAAACGTGCGCAAATGGGTATCGGATATTTGGCACAGGAAAATTCGGTTTTTAGGGATTTAAGTGTGGAAAATAATATTAATGCAGCATTGGAGTTTGCCGGTCTGTCTAAAAAAGAACAACAAGAAAAATTGGAAAGTTTGTTAGAAGAATTCGGTTTAACCGAAAAGCGAAAACGTTTGGGAAAATTGCTTTCAGGTGGAGAACGCCGTAGAACTGAGATTGCTCGTGCTTTGGCGTCCAATCCGAAATTTATTTTATTGGATGAACCTTTTGCAGGAGTAGATCCCATAGCAGTGGAAGATATTCAAAGAATTGTAGCCCATTTGAAGGATAGAAATATCGGAATTTTGATTACCGACCACAACGTGCAGGAAACTTTGGCTATAACCGATAAAACCTACTTGCTTTTTGAAGGAAAAATATTAAAACACGGGACACCGGAAGAATTGGCTGCAGATGAGATGGTCAGAAAAGTATATTTAGGACAAAATTTTGAATTGCGAAAGAAAAGAATTTAATTTCTGACAATTTTTCAGATATCGGAATAAATGAATGATTTTTGAAGTGATGGATTATAAAATAAAAAGAATGCAAGAAAAGAATCAAGAAAAAAAACATAAATCCGGATTTGTAAACATTATTGGAAATCCCAACGTAGGGAAATCTACTTTTTTAAATGCAGTAGTAGGAGAGGAGTTGGCAATTACCACGCCCAAAGCACAAACTACCCGTCATAGAATTTTGGGAATAGTCAATGGAGATAATTATCAAGTGGTTTTTTCGGACACCCCGGGAATTATTAAACCTGCCTATGAGTTGCAAGAATCTATGATGGAATTTGTCAAGGAATCTTTGGATGACGCAGACATTATATTATATATGGTGGAAGCCGGCGAGAAGGATTTGAAAGATGAAGCGTTTTTTGAAAAATTAAAAAATGCAAAAGTTCCTGTTTTTCTGTTGATAAATAAAGTTGATCAAACAGACCAAGAGAAATTGGAAGAATATATTAGGTTTTGGCAAGAAAAATTACCCAATGCCAAAATTTTCCCTATTTCTGCTTTACACAAATTTGGTATTCAAGAAGTTTTTAATGAAATATTGAATAAATTGCCCGAAGGTCCGGCTTATTTTGGAAAAGACCAATTGACTGATAAAACTGAAAGATTCATCGTAAACGAAAAAATACGAGAAAAAATATTAAAACATTTTAAAAAAGAGATTCCTTATTCGGTGGAAGTGGATACTGAGGAATTCAAAGAAGAGGGTAACATAATACGTATTCGTTCTATAATTTATGTAGAAAGAGATTCACAAAAGGGGATTATCATTGGTCATAAAGGAGCCGGACTTAAACGTATTGGAACCGAAGCTCGAAAAGATTTGGAAAAATTCTTTGGTAAGAAAATATATTTGGAATTATATGTTAAAGTAAACAAAGATTGGCGAAAAAAAGATGAACAATTGAGAAGGTTTGGATATAAAAGCTGATTATACATTATAAAATATTGCTTTAGTTTATTTTTTTTAGGTAATAAATTATATTTTTTATAACTTTGTTATTTAAAACAACATATTATGAAAAAATTATTACTTTTTATCTTGGTATTATCTATGTATAATTTCCAAGCGCAAGTTGCTATTAATAATTCAGGTTCAGCACCGGATCCATCAGCAATGTTGGATATTCAGTCTACTGATTCAGGTTTGTTAATTCCGAGAATGACAGCAAGTGATAGAGATAATATTGCTTCTCCTGCTACAGGTTTAACTGTTTATGTAACTGATGATAACAGTTTTTATTATTATGACGGAACATCCTGGGTTAATTTATCAACACAACCAGATGATGACTGGAAAGTTGATGGTAACAATATGTATAGTTTGCCTTCTGGTAATGTTGGAATTGGAACCTCAAATCCACAAGAAAAATTGGAAATCAATGGAAATATTAGAGGAAATCAGCAAGGAGGTGCTTTACGTATCAAAACTGATTATGGAGTTTTGGATATTGGTCCCAAAAATGGAGGTTTTGCACATTTTTATACAAATAGACCTAGATTTTATTTTAATAAAAAACTAGTTGTTAATGAGGGTATTATTAGTAGTTATGATGAGGACTTAAAATTACAAACTCAATATCATACACATTTGACTATTTTGAATTCCAATGGCAATGTTGGAATTGATACGGAAACTCCTCAAGAAAAACTGGAAATAAATGGTAGTATTAGGGGAGATCAAAATGGAGCGTTAAAAATTAATACGGATAATGGTTATGTAGTTGTTGGACCGGTTAATTCCGGTTGGTCTCATTTTCTAACCGATAGAAGTAAATTTTATTTTAATAAAAGGGTTTATGTAAATGAGGGGATTATCAGTAGCTATGATGAAGATCTAAATTTACAAACGCAAGGGACTACAAGAATGACAATTTTAAAATCTAATGGTAATGTAGGAATTGGAACTAATGCACCTGATTCTAAATTGGAAATCATTGAAAATTTGGCAGGTAAGCCGGTTACAAAAAGCACTAATAATAATACTGATACGGCAAACTCTTATGGTATTCATGGAATAACCAATGAAGGAAGTACTCGATTTTCGTCAGGAGTTTTTGGCGAAAGTGCTACCTTTGGCTCTCATGAAATTGGTGTTTTAGGTGATTATACCGGCTGGGGTGTTGGTGTAGCCGGTTTGGGCTATGGAATTACTTATGATGATATTCCATATAATGGAACGAATACATTGGATATTGGAGTTTTTGGTGGGGCTGATTTTGCTTCAAGTATTGGTGTTTATGGACTTAATAAATCTAATTCAGGTACAGCTTATGCCGGTTATTTTGATGGAGATCATGCTATTACAGGAACAAAAAGTGCATCTGTACCGACAACTCAAGGAAATCAATTATTATATTCCATGGAAAGTCCTGAAATATGGTTTGAAGATTTGGGCGTAGGAGAATTACATAACGGAAAGACACATATAAAATTAGATAAAATGTTTAATCAAACCGTTTTTATCGATTCAAATCATCCGATGCATGTATTTTTGCAAGAACAAGGTGAATGTAATGGTCTTTATTTTATTCCTGATAGTGATGGTAAGGGTTTTACGGTTAAAGAAAAAGCTAATGGACATTCCAATATAAAATTTTCTTATAGAATAGTTGCAAAAAGACGTTTCTATCAAGATCATAGATTTGGAATTGATCCTATGCAACCTTTAAAAAATAATTTAAAGAATGCTGAATACCACAAACCAAGAATTACCAAAATAAATAAAATGCGTAGGTTATTGCAAAGTCAGAAAAAATAATTTGTTAGACTTATTAAACATTTGGCTACCTGAATTTAAGGTAGCCATTTTTGTTTTACAAAAAATTGTATTTTAGCAAGCAAACTTTTTATTTATGAAAAATAACGGACAAGCACATAATCAAGCACAAGTTTTGGGTCATCCCGTAGGTTTATTCGTATTGTTTTTTACCGAAATGTGGGAACGTTTCAGTTATTATGGAATGCGGGCTTTATTGATACTTTTTTTAACTGCAAAAATTATAGACGGAGGTTGGCAATGGGAACGTAAAGAGGCTTATGCATTATACGGTTGGTATGTGATGTTAGTATATTTCCTGCCGATGCTTGGCGGTTGGCTTGCCGATAATAAATGGGGACACGTGAAAACTGTTATTGTTGGGGCTTCAATAATTACAGCAGGACACGCTGCATTGGCACTCTCGGATTTGAATATCGGAATGGATTTGAAATTTGTTTTTTATATCGGACTTTTGTTATTGGTCATTGGGACAGGATTATTCAAACCCAATATGTCGTCTATTGTAGGCAAAATGTATCCTGCCCATAGTAATAAGAAAGATGCGGCTTATACTATTTTTTATATGGGAGTAAATTCCGGTGCTTTTATAGGAACCTTGCTTGTAGGGTGGATTGGTGAACATTACGGTTGGAAATTCGGATTCGGATTGGCGGGTGTTTTTATGTTATTCGGATTGTTACAGTTTTATTTTGCAAGAAATGTTTTCGGTGAAGAAGCCAATAAACCCCAACCGAAAACCATTGATTTACCCCTCGAGGAACTGAAAAAACGTGTACCTTTTACTCCAATCGACAAAATTTTGGCAGCCACCGGAGTTTTCTTTGCTCTTTTATGGGTGGTTCACGGTTTGTTTAACGTAATTTCACGCGGCGGACATTTCTTGCCTTTAAATCTTTTTTCAGTTGATATTTCGGGAGAAGTTTTTCAAGTGGATACCGCCACTTTATTATTTCCCATATCAATTATTATATTGGTAATTTTGGGATTAAATCGTTTATTTCGTTATGACCCTATAGAAAGAGACCGATTGACGGTTATCTTCATTATCGCTTTTTTTGTCATTGCTTTTTGGGCAAGTTTTGAACAAGCGGGAACTACTATGACCATTTTTGCTCGTGATTATACCGCTAGAACTTTATCCGATAACTGGGCTATGATTTATAAAGTAATCGATACGATTATTTCAATTGTCCCGATGTTGGTGCTTACTTATGTTATATATGATTTAGCCAAAGCAATTATTAAAAAATATCCTTTGACTATTTTGTTTACGACCATTAGTTTTGCTATTATTTGGATTTTGGTCATTTTGCGTGTCAAAGAAAAAGTTTTTTCGGATACTCCCATAGTCGATACGACTTGGTTTCAGATACTTAATCCGGTTTTTATTATAGCGCTTGCTCCGTTATATTCGGAAATATGGAAAAAGTATAAACTCTCGGCGGCAAAGAAATTCTTTATCGGATTCTTGTTTTTGGGAAGCGGCTTTGCGATGTTATCCATTGGCGCTTCGTCTATACCTGCCGGTGCAAAAACAGCTTCCGTTAGTATGATATGGCTTTTATTGGCTTATTTATTACACACTATGGGCGAATTGGCTATTTCTCCGGTCGGTCTTTCTTATGTCAGTAAATTGGCACCCTTGCGAATGACCGGATTTATGTTCGGAATTTGGTATATTTTTACCGGTTTAGCCAATAAACTCTCGGGATTGATGGCAGAAGCTTCCGAAAGTATCGCCGATAGATTTAGTATTTCGGCTTTTTTTCTGATTTTTACTCTTGTGCCTATTTTAGCCGGATTGATAATTCTGAGTTTGAACAAATTTTTACGCAAACGTATGCACGGTGTAGAATGATTTAAAAAAAATCTAAGGCAAGCTTCGCCAAGATTTTTTTTCAACAATCGTTCCCTTATGAAGTTTTATAATTCCCGGATTACTGCGTATCATAGTTTTTAAAGTGGTTTGATCGGTAAGATATAAGGGAAATTTGAACTTTTGTTGTAAATTTTCATCAATTTCGGAAAATAAACCGATGATTTTTTTATTTTCATTCAGTATTTTTTTTGCATACCGATTAATCTTATCTCTCGCTTTTTCAGAGATATTTCTTGGATTTGAAGAAATAATCATGTAAATTTCATCAGTGTCTAAGATTTTTTTTGTTACATCACCTTCTGTATCATTTTCAATACTGAAATCATGTATAGGTGGTTGGTATCCTTCAGAAATTACTTCGGTTTCACGTTTTACAAACTCAGCATTGGGTATATTCCACGGCTTTTCTTCAGTAGTAAATTCTTTGGTCTCACCATTGATTTTATAATACCATTTTTCATTAAATTTAGGTTTGGGCGCATTCTCAGGTATAATCATTCCTTCCGGAATATTTTTTCCTACAGCATAGGGACGAAAGTCTATAATGGGTAGATGATACAGGGTATAAATTGAAAGTATAAATCCTGCTAACACCAATGTATATGCCAGGGCTGTAGAAATTTTTTTCCCAAATAAAGTTTTTATTTCATTATAGTGAATATTGAGCCATATTATCAGTATTATCAATATAATATTTTTATAAAAAGTTTGCCATGTTGACAATTTTACGGCGTCGCCAAAACACCCGCAATCAGTTACTTTATTGTAGTAGGCGGAATACCAAGTGAGAAATAAAAAAATACTGATTAAAATTAATAAACTTCTGGTGGTAAATCTTGGATATAAGCCAAACAACAGAAAAATACCCAATCCAAATTCCAAAATAATTATAAAAATAGAAATATGCAAAGCCCATGGATTGAGGAAGGTTAAATTTAAAACATCTTCGCCAAAATATTCAAGCATTTTTATTTTAGTTCCAATAGGATCAATCAATTTTACAAAACCCGAAAAAATAAAAACAAAAGCAACTATATATCGGATGATTTGAGTGAAATATTTCATAGAATAAGCTTTTTGGTATATTTTGTTACAAAAATATTATTTTATTTTCAAAGCAAAGTTAATTTATTTATATTTTTGTGCTTATGAAATGGAAATTATTTTTATATATAATTTTTTTTACATATCAATTTTCGGTAGGGCAGCTCCATCAAAGTCTTTTCTCTGCAGACTATAACATGGGATATAATTTTTCTAGAGTCGAATCTAATTATATCTTTGAAAAAAATTCACCTTTTTCTTTTCAAATTAATTGGCAAAAAAGTAATTTTTATACTAAAAAAGATTTTAATGATTTTGGTTATTCAGATTTTGGATTAAGTTTTTTAATTCATGATTATAAAGATGAAGAACTGGGTAAAAACTTTGCATTTCTTGCTTTTATGGAATTTTATTTGATAAAACCAACACATCGTATCAATTTATCATTTCGTTTATCACAAGGTATAGCATATAATACACATCCATACAATAAAAAATCTAACCCCAAAAATTATTTTTTTGGATCATATCTCAGTTTACCTCTAGATTTATTTTTATATTTCAGATATCCTAAAATTATTAAAAATATTGGTTTGGAAATGGGTGTGGGAATTTTTCATTATTCAAGTGCTAATTTACATTCACCAAATTATGGTGCTAATATTCCTAGTTTAAATATTGGATTGAATTATGACTTAAGAAATAAACCACAGAAATTTAGAAGAAAATATTCAGTTGTTAATAAAAAATGGAATTTATTTGGGTTTTTACGATTTGGAGTCAATGAATCAGATTACATTAATAGCGGGCAATATCCTTTCTTTATTCCCGGTATTCAAATTTCAAAATTTTTAAATCAACAACATAAAATTTCATTTGGAACCGAATTGTTTTTATCTTATTTTCTCAAAGAACAGATTGCTTATGAAAGTATTGCTTTTCCTGAATTCAAAATTAAGAAAAATACCGATTTTAAAAGATTAGGTCTCTTTAGCTCTTATGAATTTTTTTTTAAAAAAATTGGTATTGATTTGGGAATGGGATATTATATTTATTATCCTTATCATTTTGAAACCAGATATTACAATAGAATTCTTTTTAAATATTATTTTAATAATACAAAAGCTATATTGGGATTATCTTTAAAATTTCATTCTTTTTCACGTGCTGAGGCATTGGAATTTTTTATGGCATATAAAATTTTTTAAAAAATGAAAAAATATTTCTTACTGTTGTTTGTATCTCTTATGTTTTCGTGTAATAAATACAAGTTGAATTGTAATTTCAGCGGAGAACAAAAAACGGAAACTTTTTTATTGAATGATTTTGATACTATTGAAGTTAATCCTTTAATTCAGCTCAAATTGATAGATGATGATCATAACGAAATAAGTATCAAGGCTGATAAAAATATTATGGATAATATTGATGTTGAAATAGTTAATAGGAAATTAGAAATTACTAATAATACTCATTGCATGGTTAAAAATTCCAAAGCGATTGCTTATATTAGCTTAAAAGTAGATGAAATTCAACAAATAGTAGCCAATACGGATCTAAAAATTAATTCAGGAAATACTTTACATTTCAATTATTTGAAGCTTGTTAGTGAAAACAATGTAGTAGGAACCAATAACATTGCCGATTTTGATTTAGACCTGCAAGTAAATAAATTGGATATCGTTGCAAATGGAAGAAGTATCTTTAAAGTAACGGGAAATGTTCATCAACTATTTGTAGGATTTTATGGAGTAGCTCCCGTTTTTAAAGGAAAAAATCTGATGGCCGATACGGTTAGAGTTTTTCAACGTTCAAGTAATGATATACATGTATATCCGCTAAATAAATTATCGGGTGATTTGTATGGATATGGTGATATTTATATCTATCATCAACCGCAAATTTTTAACATTACGGAACACGGCAGAGGACATATTTATTTTGTAAATTAGCATTTCAAAAATAGAAAAAATGGCACAGCAATCGCAAACCGGTCCTTCCTTAAAAGTTCCAAGGATAATTATAAATATCGGAAAATTATTACAAAGTATTTCTCCCGATTTGGCAACAAAATATGTAAGATTTTTGTTTCAAAAACCCATCAAACATAAGATGCCCGAAGGAGAAAAACCTTGGTTTGAAAAAGCCGATATCAATTTTATAGCAGTTCCTGAAATTGATAAATCCATAGCAGTTTATAAATGGGGCGAAGGTGATAAGAAAGCTTTGGTTGTTCATGGTTGGTCGGGGAGAGCTACACAATTATTCAAAATTATTGATGCATTATTGAAAGAAGGATATGAAGTTTATTCATTTGATGCACCGGCGCATGGAAAATCCACCGGAAAAAAAACCATGATGCCCGAATATATAAAAACCATACAAAAAATTTCGGAAGTCTTTGGACCTTTTGAAATAGCGGTAGGACATTCTATGGGCGGAATTTCTTTGTTAAATACACAAGGAGAAAAGCCCATTTTTAAGAAACTTGTGGTAATCGGAACGCCCGATTCAATTTTTAATATTTTCAATGGTTTTGTTAAAATGTTGGAATTAAAACCCATTGTTGCTGAGAAATTAATCGCTGTTTTTGAGAAAATTACAGGGAAAAGTATTTTTGAATTTCACGGAAGCAATAACACAAAAAAAATCAAAGAACCTATTTTAATTATCCATGATAAACAAGATAAGGAAGTTCCTTTGGTAGATGCCGAAAATAATTATAAACAGGCACAAAATGCCGAAATATTTATAACGGAAGGTTTGGGACATAACCGTATTTTAAAAAATAAGGAAGTGATTGATAAGATAATTGACTTTGTAAGAAAATAAAATTTATTTATTCTATATTTCTTGTCCCTTACAAATAATCATCCCATTCCTTAGGTTTGGGGGGATGTAATTTTCCTACACTTTTAGCTACGATAGTTGCAACAGTAGCATCTCCGGTAACATTGATTACGGTTCGCATCATAT
>JALSTJ010000136.1 GCA_026983815.1 Flavobacteriales bacterium | reverse complement strand
GACAATCAGCTGCCGGAACTCGTGTACGTAAAGCATTAAGCGAAGTAAAAAAAATGGCACAAGACATGAGAAATGAAATTCAAACTATCAAAGCTGAAAGAAAAGGATAATTATAAATTATTTTATTCTTTAAGTTGATATTTAAGGCTGTCCTATTTCTTTTAGGATAGCCTTTATTATTTATTAAGACACAAAAGAAAATTTTTTGTTATAAATTAACGCATGAAAAAATATATCTTCATAATATTTGTTTTTCTTATTCTGATATTTCATTGGATATTTAGTCCTTATTATATCACAGAAGAAGAACCGCCTAAAAAAAAGTTAGTTGAAAAAATTGATTCAACCGTAACGGTTTCTTTTTCTGCCGTTGGTGATATAATGTGTCATTCAACACAATATAATTATGCACACGTAAAAAAAGATAGTTTCAATTTCAAACCGGTTTTTAGTGTAATAGGAAATTATTTACGTAAAAAAGATATATTATTTGGAAATTTGGAAACTGTTTTAGCAGGGAATACACATCATTATTCAGGTTATCCGTTTTTTAATACACCGAATGAATTTGCCGAAGCGTTAAAATATGCGGGTTTCGATTTCTTATTTACGGCAAATAATCATGCAAACGACCAAGGTTATAAAGGCGTAAAAAGAACCATAGATTTTTTGAGTAAAATAAATATTATACCGATCGGTATAAAAAAAATAAATGAAAAATCAAATCAAAACATATATGTAAAAAAAGGATTGCGTTTTGGAGTTTTGGCATATACGTATGGTACAAATTATAATGAAAATGCTTTATATCCGAAAAAATATATCAACCATATAAATTACAAGAAAATAAAAAGTGATATTGATTCGTTAAAAAATAAAAATGCCGATTTAATAATTGTTTATTTTCATTTTGGGAAAGAATATTCAAAACAGCCGAATGAATATCAAAAAAAAATTGTTAAAAAAACAATAACTTTTGGTGCCGATATCATTCTTGCAAGTCATCCGCATATTGTTCAAAAATTTGAAAAGTTTAAAACGGTTAATGCAAATCTTGATACCGGATTTGTTGTATATTCACTTGGAAATTTTTTATCCAACCAAAGATGGCGTTATTCCGACGGCGGATTGATTTTTAATTTTGACATAACTAAAAATATTTTTACCGATTCCGTTTATGTTAGTAATATAAATTTTCTACCCGTTTGGGTATTTAAAGGAAAAATTAAAGGTAAAAAAGATTATAGAATACTGCCTTCGCAAGTTTATAAAGATTCGTTAAAATATGATTTTCTAACAACAGCCGATATTGATAGTATGAAAAGATCCTATTCGGATACTAAAAAATTATTAACCGACCGAAAAGATTATCCGTTTGTTGAAACTTGGAAATAAATTACAACTATTTATTAAATGATGGAAAGTATTTTACTTTAAGATAAATGAAATCAAAAAGTGCATTAACAATAATTTTTATTACGGTCTTTATAGACTTAATGGGATTCGGAATTCTAATTCCCATACTTCCAACATTTGCAAGTAAGCAATTGCACATTTCTGATTTTGGAATTGGTGTAATCGTAGCTTCATTCTCTTTTATGCAATTTATTTTCAATCCCATTTTCGGTAGAGTTTCCGATAGAATAGGAAGAAAACCTATTATAATATTTTCTTTATTAACCACTGCATTATCTTATTTGATATTTAGTTTTGCAGATTCATTTGCGATTTTATTATTATCTCGATTATTAGCCGGTTTTGGTGGTAGCAACATCAGTGTTGCTCAAGCATACATTGCCGATGTAACCGATGAAAGCAATCGTGCCAAAGGTATGGGACTAATTGGTGCGGCTTTCGGGCTTGGTTTTGTTTTTGGTCCTATGTTAGGCGGAATGCTTTCTCAGTACGGATACAATACCGTTGGTTACGCAAGTGCTTTGTTTTCTTTTATGGCATTTCTTTTTGCAACATTCAAATTAAAAGAATCATTAAAAGAAGAAAACAAATCAACTCAAAAAACCAAGTATTCTATTTTTACAAAAGATACGCTTGTGGAAGTTATAAAAAATCATAGTCTAAGATTTACAATGCTGATTTATTTCATAATTGTTTTTTCAATGGCTAATATTTACGGAACTTTTGCTCTTTTAGCTTACAAAGTTTATAATTTTACCGATATGCAAATCGGTTATCTTTACGGACTAATTGGTGTTGTAGGTGCAATTATACAAGGCGGATTCATTAAACGATTATCCGAAAAATACAAAGATGAAAAATTGGTTTTAGCCGGAATATTTTTTATGATGCTCGGCTTAACCGGTTTGCCTTACGGAGGAACATTTTTAGGAATTGCGATAATAGCCGGATTTTTAGCTATAGGAAGCGGAATATTACAACCGACAATTTTAAGTATGGTTTCCAAAAATGCAAAATCAAAAAATCAAGGAAGTATTTTAGGCTTAAATCAATCGGCGGCATCTATGGCAAGAGTTTTAGGTCCGCTCTGGGGTGGCTTTGCATTCGAATATATTAGTTATCAATTCCCGTTTTTAACCGGAGGATTATTTACATTTGCAATGTTGATTGGTTCAATATATTTTTTTAATAAAAAAAGATAAAATATGTTCAAAGTAGGAAATATAAATTTAGAAGAGCCGTTATTACTTGCTCCTATGGAAGATGTAACAAGTATAGCTTTTAGAAAATTATGTAAAGAACTTGGTGCGGATATTGTTTATACTGAATTTGTAAATTCGGACGGACTAATAAGAGACAATAAAAAAACTCATCAAAAATTAAAAATATTGGATGAAGAAAGACCGGTCGGCATTCAAATTTACGGTGGTGAAATTGAACCGATGAGAAAAGCTGCAATTATTGCAGAAAAAGAGAATCCCGAAATTATTGATATAAATGCCGGGTGCTGGGTTAAAAAAGTTGCCAATAGAGGTGCCGGTGCCGGATTACTGAAA
>JALSTJ010000135.1 GCA_026983815.1 Flavobacteriales bacterium | reverse complement strand
TTTTTTCAACCCATTCTTTTACACTTACTTTAAAATTATTCAATCCCGATTTATTTCTAATTATGGCGAATTCGCCATAATTAAAATTTGGATTATTTATTCTTTCCCAAACGCTCAAAAATTCAAGGGTATTTCTATTTCTTAACCAATCGGTTATAAAGAAATTACCATCTTTTGCTTTGAGCATATCCGTTAAGCAAATATAATCATGTTCATCTTTTTTAATAATTGAAATGAATTTGTCTTCAACTTTAATTTTTGAGGGTTTACTCATATAATATTATTTTAAAACAAAAATAATAAAAAATATGTGTTAATATTTTTTTATTAATATCATTAAATATTTTTTTCATTTATTCGCAACTCATTCATAAACAAAACTATGTAACAAAATTACACCTTTTTGTTTATAAAAAAATACATATAAGAAAGGAGAAAATAAAAACAAGCATTTTTCAAGTCCATTTTCTACCCGAATACATTTCAAACTTCGCAATACGCACTTCAATTTTTCCGTTGTATAAAGGTATTTTTTTTGAAGGACGTAAGCCAATCCATTTCAAAGCATCCTTTTGCATCAATATCCACGCAATAGTATCGGGGTAATGGTGTTTGAGCGTATCCCCAATTTTTTTATAAAAATGCTGCACATCAACAGTCAATCGTTCGTTGTATGGTGGATTAAATATCAGGGTTACAGGTTGTTCAGGTCTTATGGTTTTGAAAAAATCCGCTTGTTTGATTTTGATAAAATCTTCCAAACCTGCATTTTTTATATTTTGAATGGATTTTTCAACCGCCGACGGAGCTTTGTCATAACCGCTAATCTTTATTCCCGTAGGTAAGTCTTTGATTTTATTAAAACTGCTTTTTTTGATAATTTTCCATAAATCCGAATCAAAATTTTTCCAATTCATAAAAGCAAATTTTTCCCTGTTTATAGAAGCGGGAATATTCATTGCCAGCATTGCGGCTTCTATCGGGAGGGTTCCCGAACCGCACATCGGGTCTAAAAAATTGTTTTGTGCTTGCCAACCGCTGATTTTAACAATTCCCGCCGCCAGCACTTCGTTTATCGGGGCTAAATTGGTAGCCGAACGATATCCGCGCTTGTGTAGCGATTCTCCCGAGCTGTCCAACAATACTTGCATACGCCAAGCGTCAAAATGCAAGCGGATACGGATATCGGGATTTTTGATATGAACATCGGGGCGTTTGCCGGTGTTTTTTCTAAATTGATCCACAAGGGCATCTTTGGCTTTTAATGCTATAAATTGTGTATTACGAAATGCTTCACTTTTTCCGCTGACATCAATTCTGATACTTTTGTCATTCCCGAAAATTTGATTCCAATCGATTTTGGAAATCGCTCGATAAAGTTGTTCGCCGGTTTTGATAAATTTGAACTCTTTTAATTGCAAAAAAACTCGTAAGGCGGTATGCAAATTATAATTGGCTTTATACAAAAATCCCAAATCCCCTTCAAATTGAACATTCCTATGACCGATTTTGATATTTTTAGCTCCCAATTGCAAAAGTTCTTCCGACAAAACCTGTTCCAGTCCTGCAAATGTTGAAGCGGAAAGTTTTAAATCGTTCATCATTATCCTGCTACGGCATTGGGATTGTAACAAGTGAACGGCACTTCTTTTTCGTTGAAAACAATTCCGTATTGTTCCAATTCTTTGAGTATGGGTTCATAGATTTCTTTATTGACGGGCAATTGCACTCCGGGAGTTTTGATTTCGCCATTTAAAATTTTCAGTGTGGCAATTCCTACCGGTAAACCTACGGTTTTCGCCATTGCCGTATATATTTGATCATCACCGATAACTACCAATTGAGAATCTATCTGTTTGTTTTCGCCGTTTAGTTTATATCCGAATTTATGATACATCACAATCATATCTTTATCATCGGGTTGAAGTGTCCATTTGTCTTCCAATATTTTTTGAAGCATTTGTGCGGGTGTAGCATTCTTTAAGCCGATTTTTTCTTTTCCGTTAAACAAATCCAATTCTTCCAATTTTAACCATAGTTCGTCGTCTTGGTCTATCTTCATATATTGACGCAATTTCAATTCAACGGAATCCGAAGGACTAAACGGTAAAAAGGCATTGACAAAATCGCGTTTGGTCATATTTTCGGAATCTTCCATTACATAGGTGTCATCGGTCATTCCCAATTGAACGAAAACGTTCCAAGCTCTTGAAAATCCAACTCTTCTGATAGTTCCGCGATAAAGCGTGCTGACATCGTTCAAGCCGTAAACGGATTGATATTTGAGCGAATCTCTATTAGGATATGCTTCGAAACGTCCGTAGCCGTCAATATCCAAAAATTCCGTTCGTCTGAAAAGTTTTTGATAGGGAATATATTTATACTGTCCGGCGTGCAAAAATTTGGCTGCTCCGCCTTGTCCTGCCAAAACTACATTTCGCGGATTCCAAGTAAATTTATAATGCCAAAGATTGTTGTCGTTTTCGGGTGCAACCAATCCACCGGTAAAAGACTCGAACAGACGCATCTTTCCGCCTTGTTGTTTTATTTGGTCTATTATATGCATAGCACTCATATGGTCAATACCGGGATCTAACCCGATTTCGTTCATAAATACCAAATTTTTGGCTTTTATTTTATCGTCCAAAGCTTTGAGCTCGTCGCTGACGTAGGAAGCGGTTACCATATGTTTTCCAAAATGAAGGGCATCCAAAGCCACCAACATATGAAATCGTGCCGGTAACATGGAAATGACAATATCAGTATTTTTTATCAGATTTTGACGTTGTTTTTTGTCGAAAATATCGGTGTTTAGTAATTTTACACGCGGATTATCTCCTACAATTTTTTTTGCCAAATCAAGATTTTTATCGACAATCGTAAATTCCAAATTCTGCTCGTCGGTTTTTTCTGCTATATATTTTATTAAGGAGGATGTTGATTTTCCTGCGCCTATCAAAAGTATTTTTTTCATATTGTGAA
>JALSTJ010000134.1 GCA_026983815.1 Flavobacteriales bacterium | reverse complement strand
TAAAATTATATGATTTGTCCGGAAGAGCAATTTATGATCAAGATTATACGAATAATAGTGATAAATTCACTAAAAATATAATTTTGGGTCATCTTAAAAAAGGTGTCTATTTGCTCAAAGTAAGTAGTGGAGAAAAACAAGAAACCAAAAGAATAATTATTAAATAAATTTGATAAAATTCAATAAAAAAGGACGGCTTGCCGTCCTTTTTTATTTTTATTGTTTTAAACCAATCCTGTCCTAAATAAATTTTTTTACTTTTTCCATCGATGAAAAAGTAACAAAATCCCGATAGCTATCGGGACTAGGCTGACGAGTATTTTTCTAAATTTTTTGTTCATTTCACTAAACTGTCTGAACTCGGTTGAATATTTTTTATAAAGAGAACATTAACCTAACCTCAAACAGCAGACAGTTTTACGTTTCATTCACTTCAAATTTTACGAAAAATCCTCGTATGCCGAAAAGAATAGATTCATTCGCCTGTGAATCTAACCCCTAACCCTTAAAAATACACTCAATTCATTATAAATCAGAACATTACTTTTGTTTTAAAAAAATATCTATGACGGAATTGATTTTAAACTTTTGATATTTTCCTTCTGCTCAAAATAAGATTCCAAAGGAATAAAATTTTCTCCGGCTTCTTCAATAAATTCAATTTCATAATCTCCGCGATTGAGTAAAATACGCATCGTGTTTTCCACTTGTTGATATAAAGGTTCAATCATCCATTGGATTTCTTCGGGTCCTTGTTTGATTTCATCATAAACGCTTTTACGTTTTTCTTCCATTTTGTGATTGAGTAATTCCTGAAAACGTTCGGATTTTTTCCAGTAATCGGAAATAATCCAAGGTCGTTTTTTGTGTTCCATCATCTCGGCAATTTTCCATTCGTGATTGATATCTGCAAATGATAAAAATTTCGGATGTAAACCACTGATAAATATTTGTTTGGAAGGATGATCAATTTTGATTTGCAAGTCTTTTAGATTAACACCGTATTTGGCTTTTAATCGTATTTGTAATGCTCCTATAAAGTGTAAATCCTTTCCATCGTGTTGATATTTTTCGTTCCAAGTCCTTGTAAAATTGGTATCAATTTCCATCAAACCCACTTCCAATATGTTTTTTAATCCTACAACATTTATCTTACGAGCTTTCAAATCTTCTATTTCTCGTTGTTGATTTTCCAGTTGTTGTTTCAATTGCTTGATTTCCGTAGGATTTTGCTTGGAATATTGCAGATAAAGATACATCAAAACTGCACCTGCCATCAAGCTGACGCCAAATTGATTCAAACGATTGAGCAGCAATATAAATCCTACCAGCAATATACCAGCAAAAATGATTTCTTTCTTAAATTTTTTCCAAAGGAATTTTAACATTTTATCTTCTGTTGTTAAATTTGTTTTTCAGTTGTTCCAGTTTATCCTGTTCAGCTTTGAGTTTCATTCGTTCATACACATTTTGTATAATTTTTTTCATATACAAAGGAAAATCCGCCCGCATAATCCACCCGAAATATCCGGGATCTTTTGTCAATACATCTTCAACTTTTTGACCTTTGTATTTTCCAAAATTTATCACTTCTTCGTTTTTATCATTGTAAATAATACGTCCTTGAAAATCAGCCGAATTAAAATAAGATGAAAAATTACTCAACTTTTCCATATCCTTGGGTAAATCTTCATAGCGTTGCAATTGCGCTTTTAATATTTCCAAAGTAGCTTGGGTATCGGCTTCCGCCGAATGGGCATTGGTTAAGTCTCCATTGCAATAAAACTTGTAGGCGGCAGCAAGGTTTCTCGGTTCCATTTTATGAAAAATATTCTGCACGTCTATCATATTGTTGGTTTTCAAATCAAAATCTATACCGGCACGCAAAAGCTCTTCGGCAAGCAAAGGCACATCAAAGCGGTTGGAATTGAAACCGGCTAAATCCGCATCGTGGATCCATTCAAAAATTTCTTGGGCTATTTGTTCAAAAGTCGGTGCATTTTTAACATCTTCATCCGTTATTCCGTGAACATCACTGGCTTCTTTGGGAATAGGCATTTGCGGGTTTACTCGCCACGTTTTTGTTTCCTCTGTTCCATCGGGTTCTACACGAATGATGGATATTTCTACAATTCTATCTTTGGCGGTATTGGTTCCGGTGGTTTCCAGGTCAAATACACAAAGAGGTTTAGTCAGGTTGAGTTTCATTTTTGATAATTTTTTTTCGTTTGAGTTCTTTTAGTTTCTTTTTTAAAGCAATCGTATCTATCTTTTTGGAATGCTTATTCAAATTTACGGGTTTCCATTTATTTTGCAAATCTATAAATTTATATCCTAATTTATTGGGTTGCGGGTCTAATATTTCATCCAAAAATGCTCGTTGCAAGATATCTTCTATCCAATAATCTTCTTTTTTATGGACGGGGTCAAATTTAACTTTTAAATCAACGTTATACAATTTTGCCATATTTTGATACCAAAAAGCCGTCCATCCGCTTTTGTATTTTTTAAGAATTTCATAAACGGTTTGTCCGGTTTGCCGGTAAACCAGCTTGGATAAAAATCTGCCTTCGGATTGTGTTAAATTTTTCAATTGGGGTTCCAATTCTTTTTTTATCCAACGTTGAATAATTTTGATATATCGTTTGCGTTGTCTTTTGGTTTTCATCCGATTTAAACGTTCTTCCAACTTGGACAAATTATCTCCCGCCATTTTGGCAAAGGGATAAACTTTATAAATTTTTCTTCGTATCCAACGGTATTTTCTCAATTCGTTATAATTGGAAAATCGTATTTTGGGGATAAGAACAATTGAATCCAAACTAAAAACCGGAATGGAATCGGTAGAAGGATAGAACAAGTAATTCCGTTGTAAACTATCTTGTCCTTGTTGTGCGTTTCCACGGAAAAACCCGAAAAAAATCAAAACAAATATTAAAAAAAACTTGTTTTTCATTGGTTTGGAACAATTATTTCTTGAATATA
>JALSTJ010000133.1 GCA_026983815.1 Flavobacteriales bacterium | reverse complement strand
TAAGTTACAAAAGTGTGTTTTTGTATTTGGAAGACGGTTTGCCTATACGTGCCACCGGCGTTTTTAATCATAATGCGTTGATAGAAATCAATCATTCGTCGTTGAAAAAAATAGAGATTATACGCGGTCCGTATTCGGCGCTTTACGGTAGTGGAGCCATTGGCGGCGCCATTAATTTTATTACCAAAGACCCAACGGCAAGCCCGTATTATAAATTCTATGCTACCGGAAATAATGTAGGTTTCAGAAAAGGCGGTATAATAGCTTCGAATACCTTTGGCAATACCGGATTAATGGCAGGTGTAAATTACAGCGGACGAAAAAACGGTTACCGTGAGCATAGCGATTATTACAAATATTCTTTCTTTGTAAAAATGACCAATAAACTCAATGATAAAGCTTATGTAAAATCATCCGTCAATTATATCGATTATAAAACCGATATGACCGGTGGATTGGACAGTTTGTATTTCTACGGACAAGACTATACTTCGCAATACCGCTTCACCTATCGAAAAGTAAGGGCTTTGAGATATTATTCGCAATTGGTTTATGATTTCAATGAAAATAACCAACTGAATTCCGGAATTTTTGCCAGATATAACGATGTGGGTCAAAACCCGCATTACCGTATTAAAGACGATTACAAACCTTGGAACGGAACAGGAGACCCGCATTTGGCACACAGCGAAATCAATGATAATCGATTTTATAGTATCGGAACCATTATTCAAGACCAATATACCAAAGATAAACTAAAACTAACCGGTGGAATAAGTCTTGATTACAGCCCGAATTCATATAAAGCCAATTATATTCGCGTGCATAAAACCGATGATGCCATTTATGATTATTACCAAAAAACCGATTCCGTTTTGAGTGATTACAAAGTAAACCTGTTCAATGTCGGAATATATGCCAATGCTGAATATAAATTTTCTGAAAAATTCAAGTTGTTAGGTGCTTTCCGCTACGATAATATCAGTTATGATTATAAAAATCATTTGGGAACGGATGCCTTCTCGGGCGTGCCTGATACCAAAAATACGTTTAATGCTTTTACTCCGCGTATCGGGGCTATTGTTAAGGCGAATGACAATATCAGTTTTTATGCCAATTACGGAAAAGGATTTCGACCGCCCGAAGTCGGGGAACTCTATCGTGGGGTAAAAGTCCCCGAATTACAACCCGTTTACTACGATAATTACGAAGGGGGAACTTGGATAAATCTCTTTGACAAAAAAGTTATAATGGATTTGAGTTACTATTTTCTAAAAGCTGAAAATGAAATTATTTCGGTTAAATTGGACGACGGTTCCAGGGTAAACAGAAATGCGGCGGAAACACAACACAAAGGTTTTGAATTCGGCGTTCAATTGTTCCCCGTTAAACAAGTAAGTTTAAAATTCAACGGAGCGGTAAGCGAACATAAATTTATAGACTACAAACCCAAAGGCAAAGATTATTCGGGAAATGAAATGCCGGGAGCTCCCAAACTGATTATGAGTTCAGAAATCAAATATCATCCCGATTTCTTGAAAAAATCATATATCGGTTTGGAATGGTTTCACGTAGATCCTTATTATATGGATGAAGCCAACACCAAAAAATATGAAGGTTATGACGTATTCAATTTACGAATCGGTAAAAAATTCAAAAACTTCAAAGTTTGGTTTAATATTTTGAATTTAACCGATAAATTATACGCTACTTCCGCCAGCAAATCCGCTTGGGGAACTTCCTATCGACCGGGAGAGAAACGCTCCTTTAATTTGGGACTTTCATATACAATCAAATAATAAACGGTCAAACAAACTGCCGGGTGTGGTTTTCATATCCGGCAGTTATTTAAAAATAATTAAAATGAAAAATCTAAAAATTTTATCCCTGATAATGCTATTGGGGCTTATATCTTGTCAACAATCAAATATCAAGAAAAAACCTGTTGCCCGAAAGTCTGCCGAAAAGCCTACCGAAAAGCCGGTAGTTGCCAAAATACTTACGGACAAACAACTCAATAGCGAAGGTCCTTTTCTGTTTAAAGGAAAAGATACAATCATTTTAAATTGGACGCAATGGGAACACGACAAAACAAAAAATATTTTAAAATTCGCCTTTTTTAATATGAAAACAGAAAAATTTTCTACCCTTGATAGTGTTCAGGTCACCAAAGGATTACAAATGCACGCAGAAAGTATGGCAAAAATAGGTATAACGGACAACAATATTATGTACGCCGTTTATCGCAAAAAGGATAAAACCGACCGTTCACGTTTCGGAGGAAAATTGTATTACGCCACGTCAAAAGATTTCGGTAAAACTTGGAGTGCCGAAAAATTAGTGGTAAACGACCCCAAAGCTACCAGTTTGAGTTTTTATGACATTGCCGTTTTGCCCAATGGAGAAATCGGGATGTCGTGGTTGGATAATCGTCGGAAATTGGATCCCAAACACAAAGGAAAATGTTTATTTTACGGTCAGACATCACAGGACAAAGGATTTGCCATTCAAAAGCCCGTCGCCGGATCCACTTGTGAATGTTGTAGGACGGAAATTTTTGTCGATAAAAAAGGAACCATTCATATTGCTTACAGAAACATTATCGAACCCGATGAGCCCGGTTTTGACGGTTATGGCTTTACGGAAATTCGCGATATGTATTATTTGAAATCTATCGACACGGGAAAAACTTTCACAAAACCCATACCTATCAGTAAAGATAATTGGCACGTAAACGGATGTCCGCATACAGGTCCTTCTTTGGCTTTTAACGGAGAAAAATTAGGTGCAGTTTGGTTTACCGGTGCGCCGAGTAATTCCGGGATATTTTTTACCGATAAAAAACCGGAACAAAAAAAATTCAATTCCAAAAATTTGATTTCTCGCGAAGGACGGCATCCGCAAATGGTCAGTTTAAACGGCAATTTCCATATTGTATATGAAGAATATTATGAGCAAAACGGTAAAGGATATTATAAAATTACCTTGAAAACCATCA